>DTZN01000094.1 GCA_012961365.1 Hydrogenothermaceae bacterium | reverse complement strand
GTTTGCCAATTCTTAATAACTTTTTCATATTAATGATTATAGATAGATATGATTGGAAAATCAAGTTGCTGTTGCTACCCTTTTAATAGAAACTGTTTTCTTTTTAATCTCCATAAATTAACAATAGAATATATTGCTGGTATCACAACGAGAGTTAATACTGCAGAAGAAACAACTCCACCAATCATAGGAGCAGCTATCCTTTGCATTACTTCAGAACCTACTCCTGTAATATACATTAGTGGAATTAAACCTGCCAAAATAGTAGAAACAGTCATCATTTTAGGTCTAACCCTTAAAACAGCTCCTTCATAAATAGCTTTAAAGAAAATATCTTTAGTTATTTTCCCATGCTCTTTTAATTTATTCTTAACAGCATCTTCTAAGTAAATAACCATAACTATTGCAGTTTCTGCCGCCACCCCTAAAAGTGCTAAAAATCCAACAACAACAGCAATACTCATATTAAAATTAAGATAATCTAAATACCAAAGACCCCCAAGTGTAGCAAAAGGTAGTGATAACATTACAATTAATGTATTTGATAAATCTTTAAATGTTATATAAACAAGTAAGAATATAATAAGAATAGTTAAAGGAATAATAAACTTTAACCTTTCTTTTGCACTTTCTAAATATTGACTTTGCCCTGCCCATTCCATAAAATATCCAGATGGTATATCTAAACTTGCTAAAACTGTTTTTGCTTTGTTTACATATTCTTCAGGAGTAATATTTGGTTGTGGAGTTATGTATATAAATACAACTTTCATACCTTTTTCTGATTTTATTACAGATGGAGCTTCTTGATAGTAAACTTTCGCGACTTCTTTTAATAAAATACCTCTATTTAATGGTGTTGGGATTATTAAATTTTCCAAAGCTTTTATATTATTTCTATAATCATAAGGAAATCTTATAAGTAGAGGATATCTTTCTAATCCTTTGTAAATGGTAGAAATAGGCATTCCACCAACTGCAGTTTGAACTACAGTTAAAACATCATCAGTAGTAAGTCCATATCTAGCTAATTTCTTCTTATCTATATCTATATATAGGTAATAACCTTGAGCAACTCTATCAGCAAAAACAGATAAACTTTCTGGCATTTTTGATAAAGCTTTTTCAATTTTTGTTGCAATTTCTTGTAATTTTCCTAAATCATCTCCATAAAGTTTTATACCAATAGGTGTTCTAATACCTGTTAATAACATGTCAATTCTTCCCCTTATTGGGTATGTCCAGCTATTTGTAAGACCGTAAATTTTTAATTTGTCTTCCATTTCTTGCATTAACTTTTCATATGTCATTCCTTCTCGCCAGTATTCTTTAGGCTTAAATGTAATTATTGTTTCTATCATAGATAAAGGTGCAGGGTCTGTTGCGGTTTCTGCTCTACCTGCTTTTCCAAATACTGTATCTACTTCTGGGAAAGAAGCTAAAATTTTATCTGTTAGTTGTGTAATCCTTTTAGCTTCATCTGCAGAAATTCCAAATGGAGTAACTGGCATATACATAAATGTTTGTTCATTTAGCATTGGCATAAATTCCCAAGATAACTTTTTATAAAGAGGATATACCATATAAAGAGCTAACAATGTAAAAATTAAAACTAAATATCTAGCCTTTAAAGTTATCTTAATAATAGGAGAATAAAGTTTAACAATTAACCAGTTTATAGGATTTTTATTTTCAGGAAAAATTTTACCTTTTATTAACCATATCATGAGAATTGGAACTAAAGTTATAGCTAATACAGAAGCGGCTAGCATTGTAAATGTTTTTGTATAGGCTAAAGGTTTAAATAATAACCCTTCCTGTCCTGTTAATGCAAAAACTGGTAAAAATGAGACAACAATAATAATAAGAGCAAAAAATATTGGTTTTCCAACCTGTTTTGATGCAGTTAAAATTGCTTTTATTCTATCTTCATTGGTTATTTTGCCTTTTTTCCTTTTTAACTTTTCTAAATGTTTATGGGCATTTTCAACCATTACGATAGCACCATCTACCATAGCACCAATGGCAATAGCAATACCACCTAAAGACATAATATTAGATGTAATGTTAAACATTTTCATAAATAAAAATCCTATTAAAACAGCTAAAGGAAGGGTGAGTATAATAACTAAAGCACTTCTAAAATGAAGTAAAAACAAACCTACAACAACTATAACTATTAAACTTTCTTCAAGTAATGCCCTTTTTAATGTAGCAACTGCTTTTTCAATAAGTTCTGAGCGGTCATAAGTTATAATAATTTTTACATCTTTTGGTAAAGCTTGTTTTATCTCATTTAGTTTTTCTTTAATAGCCTGAATAACTTTGTAAGCATTCTCACCAAATCTCATTACAACAATTCCACCAACTACCTCCCCTATACCATTTAAATCCACTAATCCTCTTCTTGGCATAGGAACAATTTCAACTAATGCTATGTCTTTTATTCTTATTGGAATACCATTTTTATCTGTTTTGATTGTTATATTTTTAATATCTTCAAGACTTTGTATATATCCCTTTGCTTGAATTATATATTCAAAACCATTATGCTCTATAATTCTTCCACCTGTATCATTATTGTTTTTCCTTAAAGCCTTTAGAATTTCTTTAATTGACACATCATAAATTCTTAATTTTTGAGGGTTCACGGTAATTTGATAGCCTTTTACAAAACCACCAATAGATGCAACTTCAGAAACACCATCTACAGAAAGTAAAGAATACCTTAGATACCAATCTTGTAGAGTTCTAAGTTGCCACAAGTTTCTTTTTTCAGAAAAAATTGCATACTCGAATACCCAACCAACTCCTGTAGCATCAGGTCCTAGTGTTATTTCTGCAGTTTTTGGTAGTTTATCTTTTATTTGAGATAAATATTCTAAAACTCTACTTCTTGCCCAGTATATATCTGTTCCTTCTTTAAAGATTACATAAACAGCTGAAGTTTCAAAAGAAGAAACTCCTCTAACAGTTTCAATATTTGGAACAGATAAAAGGGTGCTAACAATAGGATATGTTATTTGGTCTTCTATTACTGATGGTGATTGCCCTGACCATTTTGTCCATACAATTACTTGAGGAGGTGAAAGGTCAGGGATAGCATCTAAAGGGGTTTTCTTTAAAGCCCAAAAGGAAACCCCTGTTATCATAAAAACAATAGTCAAAACAATAAGCTTATTTTTTACAGACCATTCTATTATTTTTTCAATCATAGTAAACCCTTATGATAAAAATTCTTTAATGTTGATGATGTGTCATTTGTATTTGTTTTTTACCTTTTGAGTATTTGCCTCTTAACTGTGCATCTGCATCTAATAAAAATAGTGCAGAATTAGCAACAACCATTCCCTCATGAACACCTTTTAATATCTCATAGTATCCATCTACATATCTTCCAAGTTTCACAAACACAGGCTCAAATACTCCTTTTTCCTTCTGCCAAAATACAACCTGTTTTTTTCCAGTGTTTATTACTGCAGTATCAGGAAGGGCTAAAACTTTTCCAAGAGGTATTTTAATATTCACTTTTGCATACATTCCCGGCAAATATTTGTAGTCCTTGTTATCTATAACAATACGAACATCTCTAGTTCTGTTTTTATAATCCATCATTGGATATATATAGTCAATCTTTCCTTTTATAGTTTTCTTAGGATAACTATCAAAAATAAGTTCAACTGTTTGCCCTTCTTTAACAAAAGGAATATCTGCTTCATAAATTTTTGCTAAAACCCATAATTTTTCATGTTTAGCTATTCTAAAAAGAGGCTTTCCTACTTCAACTTTTGAACCTAGATAAACGAATTTTTCCATTATCCAACCATCATAAGGGGAATACAAAGTCATAGTTTTCAAAACTTTTCTTGTTTCTTTAAGCTTTTCTATCTGCTTAGGAGTAATATCCCAGTATAAAAGCCTTTTATATGCTGCTTCGTAAAACTTTTGAGCAGATGATTTTAAAACACTGTCATTTGAATTTTGAATACTTTTCAGGTAATCATAAGCCCTTAAAAATTCTTCCTGAGCAGAAACAAGTTTTGGACTATAAATTTTTACTAAAGGTTGCCCTTTTTTTACATATTCTCCTGTAAAGTCTGCATAAATTTCTTCCACATACCCATCAATTTTAAATGTAATATCTTTTATATCTGTTTCAGGATGGACTACATCTGCATAAGTTTCTATTGTTTTGACTAAATTAATTTTTCTAACAAGAATAGTATCTATATTAAAAAGCTGTTCTACTGTTAAAATACCAACTGGTTTGTCTGTTGTTTTAACTGGAAGTTTTGCACTTTCTACTGTTTTATCTTCTTTATATATCAAGCCTGAAAAATCTATCTTTTCGTAAACTTTAAATACAAAACCGGCAACCAGTCCTACAGCAGCAAAAGCCAATGCAACAATCATAATAAATAATTTGTTTTTCATTTTATAACTCCAGCCAATCTTTCTATGGTTTTATATGCAATGTGGAAATTTACTATTTCATCAATTAATTTTAGTTTTACTGTTAATATTTGCTTTAAAGCCTTTAATACATCAAATATATTTTTTTCTCCAACCTGATACTCAGAAAGAATACTTTCATAAACTTTTTCTGTTTGAGGTTTTAACAACTGGCTAAAAATCTTGTAGCTTTCATAAGCAGTTTTAGCTTTGAAGAAATTTTCTTCTAGTTTTGATTTTAGTAAATTATATTTATCTTTGTATATTTTTATTTTTTCAAGTTTTAAATTTGTTTCTTCTAAAACCTTCTTATCCTGCCTTTTTTTTGCCCAAATTGGAATATTAAAACTTATCCCAAAAGAAATATAATCTCTGTAAACATCTCTGTAAGAGTAAGAGCCAAATACTGTAAAATCAGGCTTATAATCAAGTTCTGCAAGTTTTACCTTTTTCTTTGCCTCTTCTATAGATATATTTACAAACATAAGTTCTGGATTATTATTTTTCATTGTCTCAATAAATGTGTTTAATCCTGAAATTTCTCTTGGTGTTGGTAGTGAAATATTTGATGTATCAAGCTTTAAATTAGCATAATATCTTAAATTAGCTTTTATTTGCTTTAATCTTCCTTTTAAAAATACTTCCTTTTGTAAAAGCTCAGAATAAAAAACATTTGCATTAAAAACTTCTGCTTGAGATACCCTACCTACACTATATAAAGTATTTGAAAATCCTATTAACTGTCTTGCTATTTCTTTATATTCGTTTATTATTTTTAGCTTTTCTTTTATTTGCCAGTATAGATATAAATTTTTATAAATTTGATAAATAATTTCTTGTTTTTCTGCTTTTAATTTATAGTAGGTTTTATCGTAAATAGTTTTAATAATCAAAGATTTAAGTCTTAATTTTGGTAAGTATGGAATTTTTTGAGAAATACCTATGTTTATAGTTTGCATTGGTTCTAAATCTCTAGCAAAGGGCTTATAAAAAATTTGAATATCATTAATAGAAAAGTTAACTACAGGGTCTGGTAGAGAAGTTTCAAAAGTTTCTCTTGCCTTTAAAGCTTTTAATTTTTCTTCTATTGCTTTTAATTTTGGGTGATTTTTATATGCTATTTTTACGATTTCTGATAAATTTTCTGCGTATGTTAAATTTGCAATTAATAATAAAAACAGAAAGATTTTTTTCATTTACATAGCTCCACAAAGGCAGGTTTTATAGTAAACTAAAAGAAGAAGGATAGATATAAAAAAAATATAAATAAACCAAATATATTTAGGAACTTTCACATCTTTATCTTCTAATAAAAGTTTTAGCCTTTCTTGAGTAAAGTTGTTCATGAGAGGATAAGAACTATTTAATGAAACAACGTTTAAAAGAGTGTCTGCCAATACTTTTTTACCAACAATTTTAGTGGCAAATTTATCTGCATTTTCTTCAGATGCTAATACAAAAATCCTAAAAATTTTTTCTTTTAGGAAATTAGGAAAAAGGGTAAGCAAAATGTCTGTAAAAAACAATTTAAAACTATCTAAGGAATTTAAATGGCCTTTTTCATGTAAAAATATAGTTTTCCTTTCTTTTTTGTTTAATTTTTTAAAAATCTTATTGGATAAAACTATTTTATTTAAAAAATTAAATGCAACTATAGAAGGATAGTCTATTACAATTATATTTTTAAATTGCTTGATTTTTAAGAGAAATATATTTCGCTTTATTTCTAATAGTTTTTTTAAACTAAATATAAAAGTAAATACTGCTTTTGTAATATAAAATCCCATTACTAAAAATAAGAATATATAGAAAAATATATTAATATGCTCAATTAAAAACCAATTTAACTTCATAACTTTATAGCAATTTTGTAAGTCTATTATCCAAAATTCTAAATATGAAGCTAATTTAAAAAATAAATAAATATAAAAAAAAGAAACTAAAAGCAAAAAGCTAAAAATGATATTATTTTTTTTCATTTTTTATTTTTTCTTTTATAAGTTTTTTTAATTTTTCAATTTCTTCAGAGGATAATTCCTCTACAACCCCTTCAAATGCAGGTATAGCCAAAGAAGGATTATTTTTAACCATATCAGAAACAACCTTTTTGGCTATTGCTTTTTCAAACTCATCTTTTGTTATTAATGGATAATACCTATAACCCTTTCCTTCTTTTTTTCTTGTCAAAATTCCTTTTTTATATAATCTGTCTAAAATAGTCATTATAGTAGTATGGGCAAATTTATCTTTCCCTAAAAACTCCCGTGTTTCACTAACTGTAGCATTCCCTAATTTCCAAACAGTTTCCATTACTTTTTCTTCTAAATCTCCAAAAGGACTTGGTTTATTTTGCTTAAACTTTAAAGTTTTAAAAGCTTTTTTAAAGAATTCCATTAAATTTTCCTTTACAGATTAAAACCAAATTTAAATACAGCAACTTTACCATCTTTTTCTGCTTTTATTGTAATTTGCCAAGTTCCAGCCATAGAAAGATTAACTTTAGATTCATAATAACTTCCTTTATCCTCTACTGGATAGTCAAAACTCATTTCAGGCATTCCTGGCATTGGAGGCATATAACCATTTACACTAACCTTAGCTCCAGTTAAAAGTTTTCCATCAGGAGAGTAAATTTTTATTTTCCAGATATTTATTCCTACATGTGGAGGTTGCTCGGAAGTTATTACAGCCTTATATCCGCCACTTTCTAGTTGTTTTTTAAATGCTTCTTTTTTTTCACAAGAAGTAAAAGTTACTAAAAGTAAAAATGCTAGAAGAATTGTGTAAAAAGAAATTAGTTTTTTCATCAGATAATCTCCTTTATAATTTTTTTTACAATTAAAATTTAAAACATCTTTCTACTATCGTCAATAGTAATAAAACTTAAAAAAATCATTATGAGATAAATTATTGAAAAAACTAAACTAATATATATAATTAATAATGCTTACTAATATCTTTAAAGCCTAAAGAGGTGATAAAGAATGTATAAAATAAAAAGAAGAAACACTCAACAAAGAAATATAATATACGATATAGTAGCTTCTACAAATACACATCCAACTGCTGACTGGGTATATGAACAAGCAAAAAAACAAATACCAAATATAAGTTTAGGAACAGTTTATAGAAATTTAAAAGTTCTTGTAGAAGAAGGAAAAATCCTAGAAATAAACGATGGTAAGGTAAGTAGATTTGATGCAAATATATCTCCACATCATCACTTTAAATGTGAAAAATGTGGAAGCTTATACGATATAGTAGAAAGAGAACTTCTTCACATAAATAAAGATATAGCACAAAAAAAGGGTTATACTGTAAATAATTCATTTGTTGTTCTTTATGGAATTTGTCCAAAATGTAATAACGGGCGTATATCTTAAAGGAGTAATAAATGAAAACAATAATAAGCCCTATAAATTTTAAAAAAGACAGACTTCCTCCTGGTCAACATTGGGTAGACAGATTGCAAATTTTAGATATAGCAGGACCTCCAACTTATTTAGATATAAATATGTATAGATTTAGAATTTTTGGAGAGGTTGAACAACCTATTGCATTAACTTATGATGAAATCAAAGACCTTGAACCTGTTAAGCTAATAGCAGATTTTCACTGTGTAACAAGGTGGAGCTGTAAAGAAGTAGAATGGATAGGTTTTCATGTAAATGAAATAAAAAAGCTCGTTAAGATAAAACCTACTGCAAAATCTGTAATGGTCCACTGTCTAGATGGATACACAACTAATGTTCCTTTAGAATATTTTTTTGATGAAGATGTAATTTTTGCATATATGCTTCAAGGAAAGCCAATTCCAGCAGACCATGGATATCCTTTAAGATTAGTCATTCCAAAACTATACGCTTGGAAAAGTGCAAAATTCGTTTCAGGGGTTGAATTTATACCAGAAGATGCCCCAGGATTTTGGGAACAAAGAGGCTATCATATGAAAGGAGACCCATGGAAAGAAGAGAGGTACTCAAGCTTATCAAGGGAGATGTTATGAGGCAGTTTTTTCTTTCTGTCTTATTTATCTTTTCATTTTCATTCTCGCAAGAATGTAGTAAATATTTTCTTACAAAAGATTACCCTTTAGATGAATTAATAAAAAACAATAAAGAATATTTAGAAATAACTATTGAACAAGAAGAAGCTATACAGGCGGCAAAAGATGAATATCAACCAAAAATAAACGAAAGGAAAAAACAAATAGATGATTTACAAAAAGAATATGAAAAGCTAGTATTAGAGGGAGGAAATTCTCAAAGAATTAAGGAAATTTTAGTAAAATTAGCTCAATTAAAAGCAGAAAATTCTGTTCTTAAGATAAAAGAAATTAGAGCAATTCAAAATTCATTGACAAAAGAACAATATCAAAAATTATTACAGCTTTTAAATGAAGAACCTATTTAAATATGGAAGACCAAATAGTTATAAATAATACAAAAGTCATTATAAAAATAGGGGATATAACAGAAGAAAATGTAGATGCTATTGTCAATGCTGCAAACTCTAGTTTAATGGGTGGTGGAGGAGTTGACGGAGCTATACACTCTAAAGGTGGTAAACACATTTTAGAAGAGTGTAAAAAATTACGAGAAACTATATATCCAGAGGGATTACCTACAGGAAAGGCTATAATCACAACAGCAGGAAATTTACCTTCTAAATATGTAATTCATACAGTAGGTCCAATATGTAATGGCAATTGGAATAAAAATTTAGAAAAACAATTATACAATGCATTTTATAATAGTTTAGAACTTGCAAAAGGAAAAAATTTAAAATCCATAGCAATTCCTTTTATAAGTGCTGGAGCTTATAGGTGTCCAAAAGAAAAAGTAGCAACCACAGCAAAAAAAGCAGTAATAGATTTTATAAAATCTGAAAGTTCTTTAGATGAAATAAGATTTGTTTTGTTTTCAAAGGAAGATTTTAATATATTTATTAAATCTTTTAAGAGGTAATTATTGAACTTAGATATAGTTGATTACCTTATAGGTGGGGCTATCCTTAGTGTTATTTTAATATATGCATTATTAAGATATAAAGAAGAAAGGAAAAAAGAAAAAATTAACTATATACCTATGCTTTTATCATATTTAGAGAAATATGATAAAGAAAAAGAAGAATTTCAGAAAAGAGCAGATGATTTTAAAGAAAAATTGCAAAATGCAAAAGAGAAAATAGAAAAGCTAAAACGGCAAATAAAAGAATATAAATGGAAAAAGTCAGATATAGAAAAAGTAAAAAGGTTAAAAGGAACCGAATTTGAAACGTATTTCTCAGGTTTGTTTGAGATAATGGGATATAAAATTACAGAACCTCCTATTTATAAAGATAAAAACATAGACTTTATACTTCAGCTAGAAAAAGCAAATATTTGTATTGATTTTATCGATTACACAAAAATAAAAAAGTTAGATGATAAGTATATAAATATATTATTAGAAGGTAAAAAAAAGTATAAATGTAAAAGTCTATGGATAATTACAAATACAGAAATAGATAATAATCTAATGGAAAAATTTATTAAAAATGATATAAATGTAATATCTTTAAATGAAATTCTTTTTATTTTTCCATCAATAAGGCTATTTGATAACTACTTTGATGCAAAAACAGTTTATCATAACTATGAACTACTTTATAAAGAAACTTATGACGAAATTATTAGAAGAAATACATGGATAAATGAAATAAAAGAAAAACTTTCTAAAGAACAGCTTAAAAATGTTTAAAGTTTAAATATTTTATTGCTATAATAAAATATTAACATATATTTAAAATTAAACATTGGAGGTAATCCAAAATGAGAAAATTAGTAGCTGTATTAGCTGGAGCAGCAGTGATTGCAGGCTCAGCATTGGCAGAAAATGGACAAGCAGTATTTCAACAAAATGGCTGTGCTGGCTGTCATCAACCAACAGTTGATACTGTAGGGCCTTCTTTAAAGAAGATAGCTCAAGCTTATGCTGGGAAAAAAGATGAATTAGTAGCTTTTCTAAAAGGGGCAACAAAACCTATGGTAGACCCTGCAAAAGCACCTATGATGATGCCTCAATTAAATAGAACAAAATCTCTTCCTAAAGAAAAACTTGAAGCTTTAGCAGATTACATATTAAGCCACAAGTAATGATAAATAAGCCCTTCCTTTTTCATATTTAAGGAGGGGCTTTGAATATATACAAAATGAGAAAAGCAAAAATTCTAATCTTTATATTATTTTTCCCATTTTATTTTTCTTTTTCTTCTAGCAAAGAAGGGGCTATTCTTGTAGAAAAACTCAATTGTCTTGCGTGTCACGATTTTTCGCAAAAAAGAACAGGACCTTCTTTTGCAGAAATTGCAAAAAAATATGGAACATCAAAAAAAGCAGTAGAAAAGGTAGCTAAAATAATAATAAATCCTCCTAGTTTTATGCCTCCATTTAAAATACCAATTTCACAAGCTAAAGAAGTTGCAAAATATATATTGGAGGAAGGAGCCAAATATAATAAAGTAGAAGAAAATAAAATATATGATGAATATATAGATTTAGAAATGCAAAGCCATTAATTTTCTTTTTTCTTCTGATTCATTTCTTGGTTTTTCTTAACAAACCACAGTGATAAAGCTACTAATATAGCAACCCCAAGTATAATTATTATTCCTTCAATAAATGAATTTGCATTGCAAAAAACACCAAAAGCTGAATATGGGTCACATTTTTCTAAATTTTCAAAACCTTCCAAATTTTTATCCATTTTTTCTCTCTACAAGAATTTCGAATATTAGAATATTACTATCTAATTTTTATTAATGCAAGGGCAATTATTGCCAAAAGAATTGTTATTATCCATTTTCTAATAACTATTTTTGTTTCTGGAATACCTTTAAGTTCGTAATGGTGATGAATAGGAGCTCTTAAAAATAGCCTTTTCCCTCCTGTTGCTTTAAAGTAAGCAACTTGTAAAATAACAGAAATAGTTTCCCATACAAATATTGCTCCAACTATTGCTAATGTAAACTCTTGTTTCGTTATTAGTGCAACTGTTGCAATAGATGCTCCTATTGAAAGGGAACCTGCATCTCCCATAAAAATTTGTGCTGGGTAAGAATTAAACCATAAAAATCCAAGTCCTGCTCCAAGTAGTGCCATTAAAAATACAGAAAGTTCTCCACTGTCTTTTATATATGGTAGGTGTAAATAATTTGCAAGTTCATAATGACCAGAAATATAAGATAAAACAACAAATGTAGCAATCACTATGGAGGATATTCCTATAGCAAGACCATCAAGTCCATCTGTTAAATTTACTGCATTTGAGGTTCCAACTATTATAAAGACTGCCCATAGTATAAAAATTACTCCTAAATCAAAGGATAAATCTTTAAAAATTGGAAAGTAAATTGCTGTATCAAAGTTATTTATTATCAATATAGAAGAGCTTACTATTGCAGTTGATACCTGCATAAAAAACTTACTTCTTGAAGAAAGACCTGATTTATATTTTATTTTTAGATAATCATCAATTACTCCTATAAAACCAAATGTTAAAAATGTGAACAAAACAGTAATCACATATATATTGTTAATATTACACCAAATTAAAGATGTAATCAGAACAGAAATTAGAATGATAACCCCACCCATTGTTGGGGTATTCTTTTTGGCTTCATGGGTGTCTGGGGTGTATTTTCTTCTGTATCCACCTTTTTTGTTTTGAAGTTTAGCAAGAAAATTTATTATCTTTGGTGATATTAAATATACAATTGCAAATGATGTTAATAATGCTAAAAATCCTCTAAAAGTTATATATTTGAATACATTTATATCTAGGATTTCATATAAAATGTAATATATCATCTATAAATCCCTATTTGGAGAAAATAGCCTATCTAAAATAATAGCTGATGCGTTTCTAACTGATAGATGGTTCCATTCTCCAGGTCCCATTATTGGTTCTAATATATAATCACAACTTTTTACTAGTTCTTCAGGCATTCCCCAACCTGTTCCCATAAGAATTAAAAATACATCTTCTTTTTTTTCTAATATATTCCTCATTTCTTTGTAAGAAATTGTTTGAGGATATTTTTTTGCTGATGTTGCTATTAACTTAGGCTTTTTGTTGTGTTTTTCTTCTATTTTTTCTATCACTTCTGTTAAAGAAGTAGCAAGTCTAACTAGACTTCCTGCATCTGACCTTTTTGGATTGAATTTACTTCCAAAACCTTCTCGCCAGTATTTAATTTGTTCCTGAATAATGAATTGTTGTGCTTCTAAAGGTTGAACTATGTAATACCCACCAAGTTCATAAGTCCTTGCTGGTCTTGCTATATCATGAAAGTCTAAGGTTGTAAAAGAAGTTACTATCCATTTACCATTTTTGTTTAAAGCCGGGTAGTGTAAAACTGCTATATAAGCATGCGAATTTTTCACCGTTTATTTACCTCTATGATTTTTTTAAACTTGGGGTTTTATATCATCTTTAACTAGCTTATATATAAAACTATCCACTATTGCTTGCCATGAAGCTTCTATTACATTATCAGAAACTCCAACAGTTCCCCACTTAGATTTGTGGTCTGTGCTTTCAACTAAAACTCTTATTTTGGCAGATGTTCCACCACTTTCATTGATAATTCTAACTTTATAGTCTATAAGTTCAACATCTGCTAAAGATGGATACTTACAAACCAATGCTTTTTTTAGAGCTTTGTCTAATGCATTTACAGGACCATAACCAAGGGAAGCAGTGTGTTCATACTGGTCTTTCATTTTTATTCTAACTGTTGCCTCTGATATAGGAGTTTTATCTGTATATCTTCTGGCTATTAAAACTCTGTAAGCATCTAAATCAAAGTATTTTGGTAATTTCCCTAAATATTTTCTTATTAAAAGTTCTAAAGATGCTTCAGCAGCCTCAAAGTGATAACCATAATTTTCTAGCTCTTTTATATGCCTTATAAGTTCTGCAATTTTAGGGTCTTTTTCGTCTATTTCAAATCCAAACTCTTTAGCTTTGTAAATTATATTAGATTTTCCTGCAAGGTCTGAAACTAAAACTTTTCTTCTATTTCCAACAAATTCAGGGTCTATATGTTCGTAAAGTTTAGAGTTTTTAAGAACTGCTGATGCATGAACTCCACCTTTATGGGCAAATGCACTATCTCCAACATAAGGCATATTTTTAGGAACCGGTAGGTTAACTATATCTGCTACAAAATTAGAAAGCTCTTTTAATTTTTTTATATTTCCTTGTGGAACTGTTTCATACCCAAGTTTTAGACTTAAATTAGGAATTATAGAGCAAAGATTTGCATTTCCACACCTTTCACCAAAACCATTTATGGTTCCATGAACCTGAACAGCACCATTTAAAACTGCTACTATTGAGTTCCATACTGCAGTATCACTATCATTGTGGGCATGTATTCCAAGCTTTTGTTTAATCCCTTTTTGTTTTATTTCTTTTATTATTTTTTCTATTTCATTTGGTAAAGTTCCACCGTTTGTATCTGCAAGGATTAAAAAGTCTGCTCCAGCTTCTTCTGCTACTTTTATAACCTCATATGCATACTCAGAATTTGATTTATACCCATCAAAAAAATGTTCTCCAATAAAAATTACTTCATCTGTGTATTTTTTTAAATACTCAACTGTATCAAAAACAATTTCTAAATTTTTTTCTAAAGATGTTTTTAATGCAATCTCAACATGTAAATCCCAAGATTTTCCGAAAATAGTAATAACAGGAGTTTCTGCTTTTATTAAATTTTGTATTAATGGGTCCTCTTCTATTTTTGTATAAACTCTTCTTGTAGAGCCAAAAGCAGCTATTTTAGAGTTTTTAAGCTTTAAACTTTTTACTTCTTTAAAATATTTATCATCTTTTGGATTAGACCCTGGCCAACCTCCTTCTACGTAATGAATTCCAAAGTCATCAAGCTTTTCTGTAATTCTTAATTTTATCCATAAGTTGTCAACATGAATTCATGTGCGTTGCCATAGAAAGAGCTACGGTACGGGGTATATTCATACGCAGCAACTACGTGTGACCAAGATGAGTATTAAATTCTCGAGGAATAGAACTAGAAATAAGGTGTAGTCACTCGTAGTTAGGATGTAACATATAGTCCGACAGGTAGTCAGAGCCACGCAGTGTTGTCTAGAAGCCTCTACTTCGTACAATAACCACGAATGAGTTCAGCAGCCACTTACAGTCAATTGCAGTCCATCGAGTAATACTGCTGACACTGTGATTGTACAGAAGTAAACCTAGCAGAATTCAATGTAAAAGGTGCAGCAGTATGCCACTAATGCATCACACATTCATAGTAATGAATATCGAGAATTGTGACATTACGTAATGCGAGCATGTAAGACAGAACTGCAGCAGGTAGCAGATAGTACAAAATCATTAAACCTCCCTACCTCCTGGCTAGCCATCTGTCTAGCGTACTGCCCTCTTGCACCTGTACGACCCTGCACGCCAGTGTCTTCTCGGGGTCATCGCCGGGTAGTAGCTTGCAGAGCGTCCTGGCTATAGCCAGCGCCTCTTCCGTATGGCCGGGCGCTCTTGCGCGTAGCGTCTCCAGTGCCTCCGCGGCCCTGCCAGCCACGACAGCGTAGTACAAGAGGTGCAAGACGTCTACACTGCTCCGTATAACGGCCTTGCCTGGGTCCTCGACTAGGCCTCGCTTCTCCAGCAGCCTCCGCAGCTCCCACCGGCCCACAACCCGGGGGTAGAGCAGGGGGTAGACACCCTTCACGGGCTTGCCCAGGATCCTCAGCTCGGTCATCTCGTCGTGGCGGACGCCCAGCCCTATCTGCAGCAGACCGACCGCCGAGCCGTCGAGCCGTATGTCCCCCGCTTCGGCGAAGAACAGCCTTGAGAGCATGTAGAACCGGCCAGCGCCCGGCCCGTCGCCGCCGAATTGACGATGGCGCCCCCCCCGCTTGCCT
>DTZN01000093.1 GCA_012961365.1 Hydrogenothermaceae bacterium | reverse complement strand
TTGCAAATTAATAAAGCAATAAGGAGGATACAATTTGACCGAAGAAAATATTTACCAAGAAGAGCATCTAAAACCAAAAATAGTAAAAGAAGGCATTTTCGTTGGAAGCGAAGCCCTCCAAAAGGCACCTAAAGTTTATGGAATTCCAACTGGGGTAGAAGGGTTAGATGATTTGTTTTTTATAGTCGATACTGAAAATGGAAAAATCGTAAAAAAACCTTTAGGTGGTATTCCTGCATATGCAGTGTTTAATATTACAGGGGTAAATGATACTGGAAAATCATTGATGGCAGAACAGTTTGCAGTAAAGCAAGCTTCAGATGGACATAAAGTTGTATTCATTACAGTAGAAACACCTGCAAACTTCTTAGCATCTTCTCTTAAATTAAGAGCAACAGCAATGGGGTTAGATTTTGAAAAATTTGAGGATAATATCATAATAATAGATGCAGCTTCGCACTCAACTTTAAGAGAAAATATACCAGATTTACTTGCAACATTAGCATATGCTATAAAAACTTATAAAGTAAAATTTACAGTTATCGATAGTATAACTGGTCTATTTGAAAACAAAGAAATGCTTGCAAGAGGTGTTGTTAGAAGAGTTTATAACTTTCTTAAAAAGTGGTATCAAACAGCCCTTCTAATTTCCCAAAAAAGAAGTGGACATGAAGATTTATCTTCTGAAGCAGCAGGAGGTTATGCAGTAGGACATATTGTTGATGGAACTATGGTATTAGCAAAAGAAATCATAGATAGCCAGTTCAAAGCAAAAATGTATAAGAAAGAAGTAGGTGAGATTGTTAGATTATTCAGAATAGATGGTTGTAGAATGGCAGGACACGATACAAGGGTTCACTTTATGGAAATAACAGAAACAGGATTAGTTAAAATTTTAAAGCCTATTTCTAATAAATAAGTTTTGCAAATTTAATATTAGTAAATATATTATTACTTAACTAAAAACTAAGATGGAGGGGTAAAATGGTAATATTTTTAGCAGATGTCAAATTAAATGATGCTGATTTAGAAAATTTAGTATCTAGGGTCTTTTTTAAATCTTTAGATTTACTGGGAGGTCTTCATAAACTTGCAGAATACAGAACATTAACTTGGTTACCTTCATTAGCAAGAGCAGCTTTTGTTATTGTTTTGAGAGAAGAATACTTAAAAACAGAAGAAGAAATTGCAGAAATTGTGGGGCTTACTAAAAACACTGTTAGAAATATATTAAGAGCAGACCCAAATTTAGCATTATATAAAATTCAGCATATAGATGATTTAACTAAAGAAGAAAAGAAAGAACTTAGAGTTCATACAGCAGGGGGAATAGCAAAACTTGCATTTAAACTTGTAAAAGATGGCCAAGAAGCACAAGTTTTACTTGAATTTTGTGCTAATTCTGGAGCACAAGTTGCTCAGGTTTGTGATGTTCCATGGGCTTATGCTGTTCTAAAAAGAATGAAAGGGGTTAAGTATCCAATAGAAAGCTCTGATGTTTTAGCAGACTTACTAAAAGGGGTAGACATAAAAGGATTACCTGCTTCAGAAGTTATTAGAGAAATTAATTATCCTATAAAATCTCCTGCTAAACTATTGCACGAAATAAAAGAATACTTGCAAATGAAAGGAATTTCATAAATATAGCCTATTTTCCTTTATATATCTTTCAATTTCAGGAAGGACTAAATATTTGATGCTCCTTCCTTCTTTTATTCTTTCTCTTATTTCTGTTGAAGAAATATCTATTTTTCTAGCTTCAAATATATAAAAAGATGTTTCGGAAAAATTTATTTGATTATCTTTTTTTAGTTTCTTATTTGGAAAAAACTTCTTAATATAGTTTTCAATATTGATTATAGTATCATTTCCTCTTAATAAAACAATAAAATTAGTTAATTCCACAAGTTCTTTATAGTTTTTCCATTTATGTAAAGATAAAAATGTATCTGTTCCTAATAAAAAAAATAAATTATCATAATTTTTCTTAAAATATTTAATCGTATCTATAGTGAATGATTTGCCACTTTTCCTTATTTCAAAATCATCTATAAAAAAGTAGGGATTATTTTTTATAGCTAAATGAAGCATTTTTTTTCTG
>DTZN01000092.1 GCA_012961365.1 Hydrogenothermaceae bacterium | reverse complement strand
TTTTACCGTCTTTTATTGGATTTAGATGAAAATTTAGCAAATGAGCTTATAGAAGAAGGTTATGCCAAACCTTATGAGAAAAGAGGTATATGTTGCAAGAGATTTTATGAGTTTAAAGGATGTAGCAAGGGTAATGTTTAGAACTGGCCATTCATCTTTGAAATCTTCAACGACAAAAGCGTAAAATCCTCTATCTTTTTGAGGTAGTGGGTCTACTTTTTCTATATGACCACTAAAGGTTCCAACACTTATGCGAGGCCAACCAGGAATTTGTAAAGCTGGCCACCCCTCAAATTGTATTCTCACAGGTAATCCTTTTTTCACTAATGGCATATCTAAAGGTCTAAATTTAACTAAAATTGCTCTAGATTTGTAAGAAGGTGAGAATATAAATAATGGTTCTCCTTTCTTTATATATTGATTTTTATCGTTCTTTAATATCCTGACTATAAAACCATCTTCTTTTGCGTAGATTGTAGCAGTTTTATACCTTGAAATTTTAATATTTATTTTTGTAAGTTCTTCATTTAACTTTTGAATTTTTAACTTTGTATCCTGAATTTGTTTTTTTGTTTCTAAAATCTTGTTAGTAGCTTCTCTTTTAAATTTTTCTCTTTCTTGTTTTGTTATTTCTAATTCTCTTTTTTGGATTTTTATTTCCAAAATATTATTTTCATAATCAATTTTGGCTTTTATAAATTTATTTTCTTCAAGTTCAAATTTTCTTTTTGACTCTATACCCTCTTTGTAAAGCTTTTTAATTCTTTCATAGTTTATTTTTGTAATTTCTAAATTTTTCTTTAAAGAAACACTTTTATTTTCAAGAGATTTTATTTTATTCTGTATTTTTTTCATTTTGTTATTATAAACATTTAAACCAATTTTTAGATTTTCTTTTAAGTTTTCTTTTTTATTTTGTAATAATGATAAATTTATTTGCAAATTTTTAAGTTGTCTTTGTATATTTTTCTTTATTTTATCCAAATTTTCAAAATAATTCTTATCTAAATCTCTCATAATGACTAAAGGAGTTCCTTTTTTTACAAATATGTCTTCTTTAACTAAAAATTTTTCTATAAAACCACTTATAGGAGCATAAACTTTATATGGTCTTTCTTCAGGATTATAAGCGATTAATTCTCCGTAACCTTTTATATTTTGTTGCCATGGCAAAAATAAAATAGCAATTAATAAAACAATTAGTAAAAAAGTTATTAACCATATTTTTTTTACTATTTTGCTAATTTTAATTTTTTCTAAAGCTTTATATTGGCTCATCTTTATGAATACCTACCGAAACATCTAACTTATGTATTTTGTAAACACCTTCTACAACTTCATAAAAGTAATCTATTTGTTTAACAAAACTGGTTACAGCTTTATTCATAAATACAACAATTATTTCTGCAGCTATAAATTCTCCTACAGGAATTTTCCCATTTATAACTAAAAAACCTCCTACAACAAAAAATAGCGTATAAATAAGACCTTGCATAAAAAAGCTCAGTGTTTTTTGTCTAATTATTACTCTGAAAAGGGATTGCCTTGCATCTATATATTTTGAAAGAATATCATCTATTTCTTTTGTATCTTTTTCCTTTTCGTTTTTAGAAAAAGGTGTGTTTTGTAAAAAATATATTGCTTCATGCTTTAAATCAGACCTAAGTTTTGCATATTTAACACCATTAAAACCAAGTAAAACTATTGCAATTGCATAGACAATAATAGTTATAAAAGCAAGTTCAAATAGTATAAGATTAAAAGACAGTAGTAGTAAAAAGCCAACTACTATATTAACAATAAGGGCAGTTCCTTCTAGCATGATTGTAGGGAAAAATTTTTGAAGAATTGTTATATCAAAAAAGTAATTCATAGCCTTTTTAATTGGTTCTTTAAAGTGGAGACCTTTTCGAACAATAGAATGGGAATTTTCAAAAATTTCAATTGCCTTTTCTACAAAAATCTTTTGTTGAAATTTCTCAACAATATATTGCTGTATAACTCTAGCTAGAGCTACAAATATAAAAAGAACCATTATGATAAAACCAATAATAACTACAGAATAGCTAGCATGGGCAATTATACTGTTTACTGTTAAATCTATAGCAAGGGGGAAAGATAAAATTAAAACTCCTTCTATGATGGAATAGTATATAATATAGAAAAAAAGCTTTTTATCTTCTTTTAGTAAGCTTAAAAAACCTTTAAGAATTTCTTTTGTAGTCAAATTAAAAAACCTAATAATTTTATTGATTGATTAAATATAATATGACTAATCCTTTTTTGTAAAGTATAAACACTTTTTCTTAGAAGCTTTATAAACTTCAATAGATGGAAGCAACCTACTTTTAAAACCAAATGCTTTACAGCCATAAGGGAATTTTTTATCCCATGTAATATAAAAATATTTACATTTAAAACAATTTACTTTTTTTTCACTCATAGATTACCTAAAAATTGCCCAAATATTGCAACAGCAAAAAACCTAGGAAATCTTCCTACAAAGGAAGCAATAAAAAATTTAACAAAATTCATTTCAAAAGTTCCAGCCATCCAGCATATAACTTTATAAGGAACAGGAGTTAATGCCCCAACTAAAATTGCATAGATGCCGTATTTGTTAAATAATTCTTCGCCTTTTTGATAATAGTGTTCTTTTATAA
>DTZN01000091.1 GCA_012961365.1 Hydrogenothermaceae bacterium | reverse complement strand
TATAATGCATCAAAGCTTCCTACGTCACTCCAAGTTACGTTTAATGGAGCCACTGCAGCTCTATCGGTTTTCTCCACTAAACCGTAATCGATAGAGATTTCTGGGACCTTTTCGTAAGCTGTATTAATATCATATTCTACTTCAAAAATATATTCGCCTCTATTATTAACCAAACCATATTTTTTATGTAGTTTAACTTTAAATATATTTTTATCTTTTTCTTTGATAAGTTTATTCCTGAATTTACAAATAGTTGTTTCATCTGGAATGGTATCTTCATCTTTAATATCAAGAAACTTTCTAAAGCTTATACGGTCATGTATAAGCTCTTCTGTCATTGGATCTGACAATCCATACCAGTTTTGTAAAAAGAGTGAACCTATCAGTATCTTTGATGGTATAGAGGGTCTTCCTGTTTTACCTTTGTTTGGTTTATATACATTTTTCTCTATAAGTATTTTTTCAATTGTTTCAAATGGAATTATCTCTTTCATCTCATTGAGAAACTTCATGCTCTTTTTACCACCTTGGTATTGCATTGCATGGTCAAAAAAACTTAACTGCATATTTATCCCTCAAACTTAGCTTATTAGTATATTTATTTTAGCTAATTTATGGTTTAAGGGAGGTTAGGTTAAATTGGGTAATTGTTCAGAGGGTTCAATTACAAAAGATCAGTTCTATAAATATCATCAAACAGATAGAACATATTTTTGAATCACAACTTGGATTTAATGTATTTGATTATAAAAAAACAGATTCAAAACCTTTGGCTAATACCTAATGATATAAGAGGTTTTCAAAAAGCTTTTAGTGAATAATCTTTTCCCAAAAAAGCTTATAACCAAATTCTTTAAGTGTTAGATGAAGTAAAATAAATCCACTTAAACTTGAAGCCAGTGCAAGACCTACAGCTCCTAGAGGAATGATAAATAAAAGAGAAAAGATAATATTCCACATCAAAGATTTCATAGTAATTTTTGCTGCTACTCCTTGCTTTTCATAAGAATAAAGCCAAAGGGAAAATATTTTTGCTAAACCAAAAGGGAGAAGTCCTATAAGATACATCGTTAAAACAAGTGATGTATTTGCAGTATCGTTACTTGTAAATGCTCCCCTTTCAAATAAAAGCCATATGATGAAGTTATCAAAAACAATTCCTATAAGTGTTGCAACTCCTAAAAGTCCAAGTAAAATATAAAATGCTTTTTTAAGATAACGTAATGCTGTTTGTTCATCTTTTTTTTTATCGCTTTTGCAACGGTAGGAAATAGGGCTACGGAAGTTGCAATAGCAAAAAGGGCAAGTGGAAGTTGAAAAACTCTATTTGCGTAGTAAAGATAACTAATAGACCCACTTACTAAAAATGATGCCAGCCAAGTATCTAAAAACGCGGCAATATGTGCGGCACTGCTTCCAAATACGGCAGGATAAAATTGCTTGTAAAATTTGGACTGTTTGAAATCTCTTTTTTTCTTTTTAAAAGTTGTAGTAAAAAGATC
>DTZN01000090.1 GCA_012961365.1 Hydrogenothermaceae bacterium | reverse complement strand
TGAAAAAAGCTGAAGAAATTGCTATAAAAAACAAAATGGAAAAAATCTTAGTTATTTCAGGAGCTGGAGTAAGACAATACTATTATAGACAATATCATACCGTTTATAGAGAAGGAAGAGGATGAGGTGGTGAACGAGTCTAGAAAGATTCTCGGAAGGCTTGCTCCCTGCCGATACAAGGAAACTGCCGTGGGTAATACTCCACAACTGCAAAGGGGAAGAGGAATGCCAAAAAGAGCAGCTTTAAGAGCACTGCTCAAAGAATGGTTTCCTAGGTGACGAATAAGAAAACTCCGAGGTAAAAAGGTTTTGATAAGTCCTCCCAGAATCAATCCTATAAGAAGG
The DNA here is from genome assembly GCA_012961365.1 of Hydrogenothermaceae bacterium. Classification (GTDB taxonomy): domain Bacteria; phylum Aquificota; class Aquificia; order Aquificales; family Hydrogenothermaceae; genus Hydrogenothermus. The sequence goes on along the minus strand of DTZN01000090.1, from coordinate 2,113 downwards.
TAGGGAGCACTTTTAAGAACTATTAAGCTTAGCACTTCAAGATAATTCCAAATCATAATATTATCCCATTTTCAATTATTTTGGAGTTAAGTGAATTACCTTGCACTAAAGACGCAAAGGGGTATAGTAAGGTTATTTACAGTTTTTATACCCGCCTTAAGATCATTGGTATAGCGGGTTTGCTTATTCCCGCTATCTGCGGGTATATTCAAAGTTTGATTTAGTTTAAATTTAAAATTTTCCCACTGCCTTACGCCAGGTGGGCTTATAAGATCATATCTTTCGCATAACAGATCTATAGTTTAGCCCGCAAATTTTTTATAAACCAATTCATATTTTAACAGAATTTCCCATAAATGATATGTTCCCATTAAAGATTAAAAGTTATTTTTGTGTTAGAATTAAAATAATTTAAAAGCTTCAAATGGAGCAAAGCATGGAAAGAGAGGAAATAGTACAAAAAGTAGCTTTAGATATTGCTAAACTTATGTGCTCGGCTGCTATTACAGCTCCGAAGGCTAAAGGAATCGATGCTCTTTATGTAAAGATATTTTTGAAAGATGAAAAAGATAAAGTAGCTGATTTAATGGAAAAAATAGGCAAAGAACAAAATATTCCATTTTTTATAAGAGATGCAAAGAATGTAAAAGATTCATTATGTGTAGTATTTATAGGCTCAAAAAACATTCCTCGAGAAGTCCCAAATTGCGGATTTTGTGGTTATAAAAACTGTGAAGAAATGAGAAATAATAATGGAACTTGTATTTATACAGCCTGCGACCTAGGAATAGCTATTGGAAGTGCTGTATCCATAGCTGCTCATCATTTTGTAGATAATAGAATAATGTTCTCCTTTGGAAAGGCTGCTATAGAAGGAAAATTTGTTCCAGAAAATATAAAAATAGGTTTTGGAATTCCTCTATCTATTAGTGGGAAAAATATCTTTTTTGATAGAAAATTTTTCAAAAAATAAAACTGGGGAAAATTTCCCCAGTCTAACCATGCATACCGCAAGAGCCACAATGCCCGCTACAACCCATATTTCCACCTGTAGTTATCATTTGATTGATAATAGAGTTTACACTTTCTAAAAGAGCTTGAAAGTTTCTAAAAGCTTCAAAGTACTCTCTTCCTTCTTCGGTATCTAAAAGCTTTTTTTCAACTTCTTCAAGTTTTTTTCTTATTTCTTCACTTTGATTTCCATACATGATTTCAGCTTGAAGCTGTTTGTAATCATGGAATAATAAAACTGTGTTTTCATTATTTAATAATTTGCTTTCTGCCTCCTTTAACCTTTTATACTCTTCACTTTCTACAATAGCTTTTCCTAAATCCATAGCCTTTTGTAAAACTTCTCCTGTCATAAAAAACCTCCTTAATTTATATTTTTTAATATATTTAATATAAATTATTTTATCATTTAAAATTAAAGTTTTTTACCAAAAAACGATTTTCAATTTTTTGTTATTTATTAAGTAAATGTAATATTTTAGACGGTATTTTGAAGACTTTGGTTATCATCTGCTAAAAATATTTGGAAAATTCAAACATAAAACATTTATATCTATACTTGCAAGCTACTTATTTTAATTGTATAAATTTCTTATCATTTAAAAGTTAGTAAATGAGGTAAAAGTTAAATGATATTAGTAGAAAAGATAATAGTATTATCTTTGTTATCTTACATTCTCAATATACCTTTTGGATATTTTAGAGCGCCTTTAAAAAAATTTTCCCTCCTATGGTTTGTGTGTGTCCATGCTGCAATTCCTATAATAGTTGCTTTCAGAGTTTTTTTTAATGTAAGTATAAAATTTGCACCTATATTTATATTTTTTGCTATCTTGGGACAGATAACCGGTAGCAAACTTTATTTTTTAAGAAATAAAAATGTTAAAGCTAGAAAGTGTTAGTTGGAGGTGTAAATTATGAAAAAAAATATAAAACTTTATAATGTTTCATCTAAAATAAAAAAAGTATCTGTTATCGGAGCTTCCGAGCCAGATGAAGATCGAGATAGAAAAGCGTTTAGCTCTACTCCTCTAAACACTCATTCTCATCAGGAGAACACTCCTCACCTAGTATCTCAAGCTCGCGTAGACGATTCTCAAGA
>DTZN01000089.1 GCA_012961365.1 Hydrogenothermaceae bacterium | reverse complement strand
TCTTCCGATCTAGAAAGCTACTTATCGTCTACCCAGCCTTCTTCTACTGGTACTGTAACAAATAACCAAACAAGTACACCTACAACTCCTACTGCTGCTCCAACTAATGCTGCTGTTAACATGGAAACTCCTTCTAATAATGTAGATAAAGTGAACGAAAATACCTTATCTCGCCCTAATAATAACGAAAATACACCAACAAGTCAAGTAAATGGGCAGAAAGGTAACAATTTAACACCTGAAGCTAGTCAAGAGCTTAGTAAAATCAACTCTAAAAACGATGCTGACGTAGGAAGAGAATTGTTCAGAGGGAGGGCAGTACAACGGCAACAGCAAATAAGAGAACAACTTTTTGAGGCTACTCAGGCCGGAGACGAAGCGAAGGTGCAAAAACTTAGTGAGCAAGATGGTGCACTTAAAAAAGTAATAACATCTATAGACAGTAAACAGGCTGTAAGTGCTATGGATGCCAAGAAAGCAGGAATACCAACGAACCACACAAGTTCTCCTGATGGAAAGCCGTTCAATGCAACAGTTGATCTTGATTCTATAGGAGATACAGAGAAAGCGGTGCAAAGCAATAGGATTATGAGTGATCCTAAAAACCATACCGCCCCTGAAGTATCCAAGGCTTCTGAGAAAAGTGCAGTAGCATCCTTTATGGAAGCACACTCAGGACCAGCGCCTGAAGTGGGAGATACACAAAAAGCTCCTGACTCAACACACGCAAGTACGGATACGGGTTCATCTTCTGCCCCTAAGTCAAAAGTGGGAAGAATAATTACTTGGGCTGCTACCGCAACAGGGCTAGGTGCACTGTTCTCATCAAGTGCAGATGCAGCAACAGTTAAGCCTATACCGAGTGTAGATGCTCCACCTAGTAAAGAGTTGAGTGAAGCTGATCAGGCAGGCTTTGCGATGCAAGGTGCGTTTAACGGTCTTAATGCTGTTCAAGCAGGCATGGAAATGAAAGACGGTGCTTCGACTAAGGTTGGAGATCTTGCAAAAGGTTCATCTTATGTGGACGGTGCAAAAAGTGTTGCCAAAGATACTGTAGATTTTTCAGATTTCAAAAATGTTGGTAAGAATTTTGCAGACGATGGTGTAGTGGCGGGCACTAAAATGGCAGGAAAAGCGTTAGGTAGATCGGCGATGAAGAAGCTTCCTGGTGTTGGTGTGGCCGCAGGTGCATACTTTGCAGCGGAGAGAGCAGAGGCAGGTGACTATATTGGTGCCGCTATGGAGTTTGCGAGTGGTGCAGTCTCTTTGATACCAGGAATGGGTACGGCTGCTTCGGTTGCTATTGACGGTGCATTGATGAAAAGAGATTATGACGCTGCCACTGAAGGCCAAACTCAAGAAGCTGCGCTACAAACACAAGACGGACAAGCACAAATTGAGCCGATCAGCGGATCTCAGTCAAACAATACGGCGGATACGTCATCTGCTCCTAAAGGAAGTGATGTAAATGTTCAGGGTGCAGGCTCTACAGGTAGCGTACAACCTACTGCTTCAGTGCAAAAGTCACAACCTGCAGGAGAGACACAGACTCCAACACAAGCATCTTCAAGCACAGAAAAAGTG
>DTZN01000088.1 GCA_012961365.1 Hydrogenothermaceae bacterium | reverse complement strand
TTTCATCTAAATTTCCAATTATTTCTTTAGCTATTTCTAGCTGTTTTCCTTCATATTCTAAAGATATTTGAAGTTCCAAAGAATCTAAAAATGTTGGTTTGTATGCTAGTTTTTTGTCTAGTGTGAAATTTTCTTCATCAAAAGATGGAGTAGCTAAATCTATAGTTTTTGGTTCATATTCTTCTTCTATATTTATTACTTCTTCTAAAAATGGGTTTTCTTCTAGCTCTGCTTTTATTGTTTGTTCTAATTCTACCTTTGGTAGTAAAAGTAATGTTAACTGCTGTTTTAAACTTATAGTTAAAACAAGTTTATTCGTAAGTTTAAGACTTACTGTTTGTTTCATCTATCTTAATTTTTCTTTTATTTCTTTTATTATTTCGTTTGGGTTTTGTGCTTTTATTATAGGTCTTCCTATAACAAGTATATCTGAGCCTTCCTTAATAGCACTTTTTATATCCATAACTCTTTTTTGGTCATCATTATTGTCTAATGATGGTCTTATTCCGGGAGTTATTGCTAGAAATTCTTTTTTTATATTTTCTTTAAGATACTTAACTTCCTGAGGTGAACAAACAATACCATCAATACCTGTTTCTACTGCTAGATTTGCAAGTTTTAAAGTTAAACCTTGTATATTTTCATTTACACCTAAAAACCTTAAATATTCCTCATCTAAACTGGTTAAAACTGTAACTCCAAGGAGTTTTAAATTTGAACCTTCTTTGGCTTCTACTGCTTTTTCTAACATTTGTTTTCCGCCGAGAGTGTGAATAGTAAGATAATCTGCCTCTAGATAAACTGCTCCTTTTACACCGTTATAAACTGTATTTGGTATATCATGAAGCTTTAAATCTAAAAAAAGTTTAAATCCTCTGTTTTTTATAAAATCTGTAATTGCGTTTCCATATTTAACAAATAGTGAATAACCAACCTTTATAATTACATCTTTGTCTTCTAAATCATATAAAAACTTTTCTGCATCTTCTATTTCTGTAAAATCTAGAGCAATAGCAAGCTGTGGCATAAATCTATCTCCTTTATCAAATTTTGTGCCAATTATATAAATATAGATTTAAATTAATGTCAAGCTTATGAGGTATTCAGTTCAATGAATAGCATTCATAAAAATTTCCAATAAATGGATATAAGAGCCAAGTAAAAATTTAAAGTCTTTACACTTTTTACATAAGATTTTGTTTTTCTTCTATTTCTCCCATACTCTGGATATCTTATGTCGTGCCTATATATTCTTCTTCTCCCCATATCTATATTTTATCTTCTACTTAAGCTTAATACCATTTTCTTGCTTTAATCTTGTTATGTAATCGTGAAAACTTTAAAATAAATTTAAAGTTTTGAGCAGTTTTGCCTGTATTCCATTGCTACTAATTCTTTAAATCAGATAACCAAAGGCAGCTAGATTGGATTTTAGTCGAAAGAGTTTTCCCAATAGGTACTTTAAGAGGGATATATTTCACATTTATATAGAAGACCAAGTTTAAATTCTATGTTTTTATCTGGGTATAATTTGCTTACTGCTTTTAGATAGTATTCTTTTTGTTTTTTGTAAGTTGATAGAATTTTTTCTCTTTCTTTTTTTGATTCATATTTGTTTGTTTTGTAATCCATAACTATTATTCTTCCATTCTTTTCATAAATTATGTCTATTCTTCCTTCTATGTATGCATTTTTTTCATAAAGGGTAAAAGGTAGCTCTCTAAACAAAATTTTTGAAGTTCTTAGTTCATCGTGGAGAGGAGAATTTTCAAAATTTTGTAAAATTTTTAAAGCATTTTTTGAAACAGTTCCTCTTATATTTTCCGGAACGATTGTTTTCTTTTTATTTAACAATTCTTTAACTTTTTCTAATGAAAAATTATTAAAATCTAGAGATTCTAAAATCTCATGAACTAATATACCTGTATAAATAGCAGTATTTTCTTCTTTATTTTGAGAAAGTGGAATTTTCATTTCTTCTTCTTTCTGGTGTTCTTTCATTATTTGGGAAACAGATCTAAATCTTTGGTTTTGTAATGCTTGTTCATATTTTTCCAGCTTTTCTTTTTCCAGTTTTATTATATTTTGCAATCTTCGTTGTATATTTTCTGATTCTATTTTTAAGTTTTTCTTTTCTAAAGGTAGAATTTGAAGTTTCTCAAAATTTACATGTTCTTTGTTAATTTTATAATTTACTTCTTTTAACAAACTTATGTATGAGCTTGTTCGCGGTTTCCCACTTGCTATAAATATAAGTTTTTCTTTTGCTCTTGTTATTGCTACATAAAATAGTCTTTCTTGTTCGTTTTTTATTTCTTCCTTTAGGTCTTTTTCGTAAGTTTTTATTTCCTTGCTGACGGTTTTGTTTTTAGGAAAGTATAATAAGGGTTTTCCATTTTTTATATGAACTTGGTTTAATTCTATCTGCCAAGGTTCGTGGGATACTAAAGGAATTATAACAATTTTGCTTTCTAACCCCTTAGATTTATGCATTGTTAAAAGCTTAACAGTATTTTCAAAGCTTTCTTCTGCTTCTTGATGTGTATTTGTCTCCATATATAAAATAAAGTCTCTTAGAGAAAGTCCTTCTAAAGTTTTTTTCTTAGCAATACTCTTTAATTTCTTTAGATTTTCTACTTTTTTTGCCCCTTCTAACATTAATGAGTACGTTTCTAAAAGGTCTGTTTTCTGGTAAATTTCATTTATTATTTCTTCAACTGTTAAATTGTATTTATTTTTTATAATTTCCTTTATTATCTCTAGGTTTTTATTTTGAATGTTTTCTAAAGATAAACTTTCTTTATTTTTGTATAAAAATAAATCATCTACAAAAACTAATGGTGATTTTAAAACTTTTAAAAAAATCAACTGTCTTTTTGGATACTCTATAAGTTTTAGTATGTTTATGATTGTTTTTATTTCTTCTTTTTCAAACAGGTTATTACTTGATGTAGCATCTATAGGAATATTGTGTTGAGCTAAGATTTCTTTAAAGATTTTTAATTGCTTATTTTTTCTAAGTAAAATCATTATATCGCTAAATTTATAATTTTCTTTTAATAAATCTTGAATTAGTTTAACTGTATATAATGCTTCTTGTTTGATTAGCTCTTCTTTTTTTGTTTTTGTTGTTTTTAAATTTATAAGTTTTACATAGCTATTTTGTATTTCATTTTTATGTTTAACAGGCTTTTTAAATCTTTTATCAATATGAGCTAAAAATGTGTTGCTGGAAAATAATTTATTAAAAAATTCAACTAAAATTTGGCTACTTCTATAATTTGTGTCCAAAACTTTATCTTTGAATTTATTTTTATCTAAAAATTTGTAATAAGTATTTAAATCTGCGTCTCTCCATGTGTATATGCATTGTTTAGGGTCTCCAAAAACATAAATATTTTGATTTGAAAAACTCTCTATGATTTGGTTCTGGATATTATCTGTATCCTGAAATTCATCTATGAAAATATATTTAAAATTATTTTTTAAATTGTTTTTTATTTCTTCATTTTTAATCAGTTCTAGCATTTTTTCTAAAATATCATTGAAATCGATTAATTTTTCTTCATTTTTCAGTTCCTTTACAAATTTTAGATATTCGAAGAATTTTTTTAAAAGTATATTCGCATTGTAATCTAGAGCTTTTTCTTTAAGTTTTTGTATTTTTTTACAAATTTGTATTTCCAATTTTTTAAAATTTTCATCGTTTTTTAAAGGTTTTATTTGATTTTCATAAAAAATTTTTTCATCTTTTTTTAGTTTTTGAGGATTTTTAAAAATAAATAAATCATTTATATTAGGTAGATTTACATTTTTTCCTTCTTCTAATACATTTCTAATATCAAAAGGGGATACTTTGAAAAATTTAGAGTTATATTCTTCTTTTATTTCGTTTAATAAATCACCGTAATTTTTAAACAGCTTATTAATTAATTTTTTTAACTGATTTTGTAAAGTTTCAATTTCTTCTTTCTGTTTTTCTAGATTAACTTCGTAAGGCTTTAATTTTAATCTGTTCTTGTAGAGTATTATAAATATTTCTTTTATTTTTTCTGATTTTCCTTCAAATGTTTTTATTATCTCTTGCCACTGTTTTTTTTGATTTTCATTTTTTTCAAAATTTTCTTCTATCCATTTTTCAAATGTAAAATCTAAAAAGCTATCTAAATTGTTCGAGATTATATTAAAAGAGTTGTCAATTTTTGATTGTTCTGGATATTTTTTTAATAGCCTTAGAAAGACACTATGAAAGGTACCTATATATCCACTGTCTATAAATATTAGTTCTTTATGGAGTTTTCTTTTGTCATCTTCAGAAACTTGCGGGCTTGTTAGAATATTTTTTATTTTTTCATAAAGTTTTTCTTTAAGTTCTGTAGCAGATTTTTCTGTAAATGTTAATATTAAAATATTTTTCAAAGATATTTTTTCTTTAAGAATTTTTTCTAAAACTTTACAGATTAAGTTGTATGTTTTACCTGTTCCTGCAGAAGCTATATAGTTTATATTTGGCATTATTTATTGCTCCTATAAAACTTTTAATTTATCCTTTATACAAAACTCATTAAACTGGCAATAACTGCATATTTCATTTTCTTTAGGATAAAACCACTTACTTTTTAGTAAATCTAGTAAAACATTTAGATGATTTTGTAATTTCTTAAAAGTTTCTTCATCATTTATCGAATAAACAAAATTTCCATATTTATCGTTTACTGCAAAAATACCTATTTCCTTAATTTGTTTATTTTGGTTTTCTAAAAAATTTTTATAAATTATTAGCTGAATATATTTACTTTTTATTTCTTCTTCTAAATTTTTTACAGGATTTTCTCCTGTTTTATAGTCGTAAATGTAATAATTTCCAGTTTTATCTTCATCTACTCTATCTATTTTTCCTTTAAAATATTTATTTTGAAATTCTTTTTCTAATAATTTTTTAGGAACTTCTTTTTGCTGAATTTTTAATCTCTGTGTGTCTTCTTTTATAAATTTTATTAGACGATTATAAAGTGTAGTTGCTTTTTCTAATTCAAAAGGTTGTTTGGATGGAATGATTGGTTTGAGTAAATCATTTATTTTTAAGAAAAATTTCTTTTCTATTTCTGGTAATTCTTTTCTTAAATACTCTTCCAAATTTTCCAAATCTAAATTTTTGTAAAAATCTTCTAATATTTTATGGACTAAAATTCCCTTTTCTATTGGTGAAATTTTTGTTCTATCTGGTTCTTCAACTTCTTGGATACCAATAATATTTTCTAAAAAAAATTTATAAGGACAGTATGCATAAGTAGTAAATTTTGTTGGGGATATTGGAAAGTTAATTTTAATCTTATCAAATTGAAAATCTTTAATGTCTGGGTTTTGTAATTTTTTATAGTAATTCCATTTGGTTTTTAGATTTTTATCTAATTCTTTTATTTGATTTGCATATTTTATACGAAAGTCTTTTAGTGTTAAATCATAAGATGGTTTCGCAACTTTTTCTTTTATATCCAAAATCCTTTTTGCTTCCTCAATAAGTATAGATGGAGCTTTTTGCCCTGATATAATGCTATTTGTTATATATGAAAGATAAATTTTTTTATTCTTATCGAGGATATTACAAAAGTTTAAAATCTGTTGCATTAAAAGGTGATAAGGATAATCTAAACCATTTAGCTGTGAAGTAGTTGCTAATATCTCTTCCCTTAATGTTGATGGAAAATTTCCTGAATTTATATTCACAAAAAATAAATAATCAAAATTGTTTGCTTCAGCTGATATAGGAGAAACTATGTTTACTGTATTTGCTCTTATTTTATGTTCTTTATTTTCTTCGTAAAAAAATTTTTTAATAATAGATACAAAATCTTCATATTCAACTTCATTAAATAATTGCTGGTAAAGAGATATATTTGTTAAACTATCAAATATATTTTCTAAAAAGTTTCTTGCTTTTTCATCTTTAATGAATTTTTTGTTTATTTTTTTAAATTCTTCAACAAAAATTTCTATTTTCCCTTTTTTTGGTAAATCATTTAAGACACTTAAAAGCTCTTCTAAGTCTTTAAACTCATTATTTATAAAAATAAACTTTTGAAAATCTTCAAATCCTTCAATAACTGGAGATAAAAGAATTTTTTCTTCTAAATCTTGCAGGTTTTTTATATTTAATAACTTATCTGACAGAATATTTAATACTGCTTCTTTCGAAAAATTTTTCTGTTTTATTTCAAATATTGCAAACAATTTTCTAAAAATTGGGTTATCAATATATTTATTTTCTTCCACTAGGTAATATGGGATTTTATATTTTTTAAATATTTCCTTTATAAACGGTAAATAACTTTCAATCTGTGGAACAACTATTCCTATTTGATAGAAATTTATTCCCTTTTTTATAAGCTTTATTATTTTTTCTGCTATATATTCTAATTCCTGATATTCTGTATCTGCTTTTACTATGCGAATGTTATCATTTTTAAATTTTGAAAAATTATAATCAAATTTATAAATATATTTAGCTAATCTTAAATTTCTATCCTCTACTTTTTCTTCTTCTATAGAACCTGCTAAATCTTTAAAAAATTTTTTAACTTCTAAAAAGTGCAAATAGTTTTGATAGTATCCACTATCAGATATAAATGGTAAAAAAACAAAGATATTTTTAGATAAGTTTTTTAAACCTAAAAAAAGCCTTCTATGGAGATTTGGAACAGATTTTATACCAAAGATAAATAAATTACCTAATATTTGACTTGATAAATTTTTAGTATTTTTTATAGATAATTTGTGAACATCTTCTCTGTCAAAGTAAATTTTTCCTTTGAAATCTTCGTAAGATTTGATAATTTCCTTTACAAAATCAGATTTTATATTGTTTAGATTTATTTCAAATTCTTTTAGTTGCTGTAGTAAAAGATTAAATTCTTCTGGTAAACTGTCTAGTTTTAAATCTTTTTCATATAGAAACTTTTTTAAAATTAACTCTTTATCAAAATCTTGCAAAGGCTCTATGTCTGTAAGCTGTTTTGAAATATCTATTAGCGTATAAAATCTTGCATTTACTAAAATACCAAGATCTTTTGCTAGATATTCCTTAAGATAAGTTTTCATCTGGTTTGTGTGAACTATGAATGTTAACTTTTCCCCTTTTTCTATATTTTGGATTTGCTCTTTTAATTTCTCTTTTAGATAAGAATAACTTCAGCAAAATAGCAACCTTTTTCCCTAAATATAAATTCATAGTTTTTAATCTGGTCAACTTCTATTTCTTCTGGTATATCACAGTTTGCATTTGCTATTAAAACAATTTCAT
>DTZN01000087.1 GCA_012961365.1 Hydrogenothermaceae bacterium | reverse complement strand
TTAGTATCTTTGAAATTATGAATATAATAGGTTTAGTAGCTTTTGCTATAACAGGTTCTTTAAAGGCAATTGAAGCAAAATTAGACCTTTTAGGTATAACTGTTTTAGGAACTATGACGGCTTTAGGGGGAGGTATTACAAGGGATTTACTTGTAAATCAAATACCTAATGCTCTTAAATCAATATCTGATATGTCTTTTGCAATACTTGGAGTATGGCTTGCTCTTATTATATACAAGATTTTTGGATTGAATATAAAAAATAAATATATAATTCTTATACCTGATGCTATAGGTCTTTCTGCTTTTACTACTACAGGGGCAATAATTGCTTACAATAGTGATGTTTCTTTTTTTGGAATAATAATTCTCGCAACATTAACAGGAGTTGGAGGAGGAATAATAAGCGATATTTTACTTGGAAAAGTTCCATCTGTATTAAGAGATGACTTTTATGCTTCATGTGCTATTATTGGAGCAATTTCTTTTTATATTGTAATCCTTTCTGGATTTTCCTTTGCAATTGCAAGTTTTGTTTGTAGTGTAGTTGTTCTAATGGTTAGGATTGTTGCAATAATGTATGATTGGAAACTACCAAAATTTGAATAAATTCTTTATAGAAAATTTAATTTTAAATAATCAATAAATTTTTGATTTATAAATTTTAAATTTTTACGGTTTAATTTCAAGTTTGTTAATTTTGAATATTTTGCTCTAAAAAGCTTAGAGATAAAAACTATATCTTCATATGTAAGTTCCGTTTTTTTGCTTTTGCAACAATTTTTACATAAACTTCCCTTATTTTTTATAAAAAAACAACCAAAATTTTGCTGATTAATTTTTGCATTACATTTTATACACCTTCCAAAAGATGGAAAAATTCCTTGTAAGTATATGTATTTAACTAAAAAAGCTGTATAAAACAAATCTGTATTTTTTGCATATGGTAAAAAATAAAATGTTTTTTTCATTAGATTAAAGATTTTTTTATCTGGGAATGTTGTATATTTGTCGAAATTTTTAAGGATTTTGGAAGCTGTGAAATAACTATCTAAATTTTGCGAAATTTTTACTGCTAAATTGTAGCTTTGCTCTATTTCTTTTATAAATATTTTTTCTTTATACCTTATAAAAACTGCCTTAAACCAGTTGAACTCTTGAACAACTGGTAAAAATGGATTTTTTATTATTTGACCACCTTTTATATAAATATTTTCTTTACCTAAATTTTTTAGATAAATAGTTGTAGATAGGTCTTTATCTCCAACTTGAACTGTTTGCAAAACAATTGCTTCATCTTTTAGATATATCATTTACTTTTCTGACCAATTGTTTGCTATTGATACTTCATATTCCACAGGAACTTTTTTTAATAGTATTTTCCCTGCTTTTAACATACTTTCTTCTAGTATTTTTTTTGCTTGCTTTGTATTTTCTTCTTTTACTTCTACAATTATTTCATCATGAACTAAATTTATTATATATGCATCTAAATCTCCTTTTAACCTATAAAAGAAGTTTACTGCCATTTTTAACATATCACTACCTGTTGCCTGAATTGGATAATTTACTGCATCTGTAAATTTACTTGTTTTCATTCTTCTGCCAAGTAGTGAGACAACTGTTATTTTATGTTGTTTTTTTAGTTTTTCTTTTATATTATCATGCCACTGTTTAAAACTTTTGTAGTATTGGAAGAATTTTTCATGGAATTCTTTAGCTTCTTTTAAGGTTATTTCCACTCCGTAATTGTTTACTGCATATTCCATTAGGGATTTTGGAGAAATTCCATAAATTAATCCAAAATTTATTGCTTTTGCAAGTTTTCTTTCTTCTTTTGTAATTTCTTCGTAAGGTTTTCCTGTAATTAGTGAAGCTGTAAACTTGTGAAGGTCTTTACCTTCTTTAAAGGCTTTTATCATTGTGTCTTCATTTACGTATTCTGATGCTATACGAAGTTCTATTTGAGAATAGTCAGCTATTATTAGTTTGTAGCCTTCTTTTGCTTCAAATAATTTTCTAATTTCATATGTAATATTTTGTAAATTAGGTCTAGATGAAGACATTCTACCTGTTGGGGCTCCTATTTGTCTGTAATCACTGTGAACTTTGTATGTTGTTTTTGTATCTTCTTTCGTATATTGTTTTAGTTCTTTTAGTTTGTCTAATAGTTTTTTTGTATGCCTTATTTCAAGTAGCTTTTGAACAGGCTTTTTATCTAAAAATTTTTTTAAGACTTTATCTTGAGAAGAATAAGAACCTTTTTCTGTTTTAGGAAGGGATAAGTTTAATTTATTTATTAGCCAGTTTGAAACTTTTTGAGGAGAAAATGGGTCAACTCCATACTGTCTTATAAAATCTATGTATAGCCTTTGATATTTTGAAGAAATTTCATTTAACAAGCTATCTAATTTTTCTTTTGATATAGGCATTCCTTTTAGTTCTATTAATGCTAAATATGGAACAAATGTAAACTCAACTGCTGATACTGGATTTTTGACTTTAAAAATTTCATAAACTTTACCTGTTGCTTTGTGAGGTGTTTCTATCTTATTTAGTTTATCTCTTAAAGATGGAAATATTTCTATTAGAGCTAAAACATCTTTAGCAGAGTATTTTATCTGTTCTTCTGTAAGGTTTTCTAAGTTCCATGTTGAGCTTTGATATGTTTTATCTAATTGCAAATTTGCTTCCCTTTTTGATACTGCAAGAAGTGAATGTTTTTCATCTTTTCCTTCTGATAAAATTTGGGAAGCTATCATTGTATCAAAAACATTTGTTGGGAATATATCTAAGTTTGTTTTTAAAAATTTAATATCAAATTTTAGATTATGACCTATAATTCCCTTATTTTCTAATAGTTTCTTTAATTTTGGTTGTAGTTTGTTTTTATTTGTTTTGAATAAATCAAATACAAAAATCTTTTTGTTTATTGTCCCAATCTGGATTAATCTAATTTTATCTGTAAAAAAATCTATATTTTTAAAATCTTTTATAACAATTTCTGTATCTAAAAATAAAAAAGGCTCATTTTCTAAGCTGTCCAGTTTATCTAAAGCTTTTTTTGTATCTGTTATATACTCAAAATTCAATTTGTAATATCCTCTTTTGTTATAAGAATAGCTCCATTTTCTAACATTGTGTTTACAGCTTTTTTACTATCATTTGGTTTTATATTTACTCCTTTTATTGCATCTTCTAAAACGAAAACTTGATATCCCAAATTTAATCCCCCTAAAACCGTATTTTTTACACAGTAATCTGTTGCTACTCCACAGACAAAAATTCTTTTTATTCCTCTTTCTTTTAAAAGTTTATCTAAAATAGTCCCTTGAAAACCTGAATAAGCATCAAAATCATCTGAAGTTCCTTTTGAAATGATAAATTTATTATCTGCTGGGAAATATAAATCTTTATGAAATTTTGCTCCTTTAGTATCTTTTACACAATGTGGAGGCCATATTCCTCCATACCCTTGAAATGAGATATGATTTTTAGGATGCCAATCTCTTGTAAAAAATACTGGTAAAGCTTTCTCTTCAAATAGTTTTATATATGAGTTAACAGTAGGAATAATTTTATCTGCATCTGGAACAGGTAAAATCCCATCAGGCATAAAATCATTTTGCATATCAACAACTATAATAGCATCAAAGGGATTTATTTTTATTCTCATTTTTCCCTCCTTCATTATTTTATATTCAAAATTGGTATAGACATTTTTCATATTTTCTCTAAATCCAAAATATTTTTTTGCTTTTTATGTCTATTTTACTTCAACTACAGTCACTCCCATTCCTCCTTCATTATACTCTGCATCTTTAAATTCTAACCTATAAGGAGAAGTTTCTAAATATTCTCTAACTGCTTTTCTTAAAACTCCTGAACCATATCCATGGATTATTCGTAGATATGTATATCCTTCTAAAATAGCTTTATCTAGAAACTCCTCAAGCCTTTTTATTGCTTCATCTTTTGTTAGTCCTATTAAATTAATTTCTGGTTTTATATTAACTTTTTTCCTTCTAACATGAAATTTTGTCTTCTTTTCTGTTTTTACATCTTCTATTCTTTCTAGCTCTTTTAATGGAACCCAAATTTTTAAGCCATTAAAGTTAACATTTGCTTTTGTTTCCCTTATGGAAATAATCTCTCCTATTGTGTTTTTACCTTTTATCTTTACCTTATCACCAATGTTTAGATATTCTAATAGAGTTTCTTCGGTTTCTTTTTTTTGGTTTAATACTTGCTGTTTTACTTTTTTACCAAATTGTTCTATAACTTTTCCTGATTTTGATGTTTTTATTTCTTCTAAAATTTGATAACCTTCTTTTTTTACTTGTTTTACAAATTCTTCTATTTCTTTAAGACTTTCTTTCCATTTTTGTTTTTTTAATTTTTCTAGTTCTTCATTTAGTTTTTGATATTTTTCTTTTTCTTCTTCTAACTGTTTTTTTAACTGGTTTACTTTTTTGCTTTCTTCATCATAAAAGATTTTGTATTCTTCCAGTTTTTGTAGAGCTTTATCTAATTTTATATTCTCTTCATTTAAGTATTTTTTTGCTTCTTCTAAAATTTCTTTATAAAATCCAAGTTTTTCTGCTATATAAAAAGCCATACTTTGTCCTATAGTTTTATAATGAAGTGTATATGTTGGAAAAAGTTTTTCTCTATCAAATCCTACTGATGCAACCTCAAAGTAATCATCTGACAATGCAAATAGTTTTATCTGTCTAAAATGAGAAGTAGCAACTGTATATGTTCCTTTTCCCTTTAAAAATTTGAGTATTCCTATTCCTATTGCACTTCCTTCATCTGGATCTGTTCCGGGTATAAGTTCATCAAGCAAAACAAGACTATTTTCGTTTACTTTAGATAAAATTTCCTTAATATTGCTTATATGCCAAGAATAGGTTGAAAGATTTGCTTCTATACTCTGATAATCTCCAATATCAACAAAAATACCTTCAAAAATAGGTATCTCACTATTTTCTAAAGCAGGAACAGGTATTCCACTTTGAATAAGTAAAGAAAAAATACCTAAAGTTTTTAATGCTACAGTTTTTCCTCCTGTGTTTGGTCCTGTAATAATTAGTCCTTTGTTTTTACTATCTATAAATATATCAATAGGATTAAATTTTTTATTAGACATTAAAAATAATGGGTGTTTTGCTTCTTTTAATGATACTTTTTTAGAAAATTTTGGAAAACTACAACTAAACTCAACACTATATTTTGCTATAGCAAGAAGTGTATCAAACTCAATTATTGCATCAAATGTTTGTCTTATTGCCCTTAAACTACTTCTTATTGTATCTGTTAAAAATTTGAGAATTTTTCTTATTTCTATCTGCTCTCTTATTTTCAAATCAGATAATTTGTTATTTAATTCAACTATATTTATAGGTTCAACAAAAACTGTATGTCCAGTTGAAGACCTATCATGAATTATTCCTTTTAGTTTAGATGAAAAATTTTCCTTTACAGGTATTACATATCTTTCTTTTCTTGTTGTTATAATCTTTTCTTGGATTATATCTTCGTATTTATAGTTATGTATAATGTTTTCTAGTATAGATACAATTTTTCTTTCTATCTCTTTTATCTCTTTTCTGATTTTTGACAAATCTCTGCTTGCACTGTCTTTTATAAAACCTGCTTCATCGATACTGTCATTTATTATTCTTTCAATTTCACGAGATGAAAACAATTTTCTATATAACTGAAATATTTCTTCATTTTCTTTTCTTATACTGTTTTGTAAAAACCTTTTAATTTGTCTAGATATACTTAAAATAGTTTCTATGTCCTTTATTTCTAAAGACGATAATATACTTTCTTCAATAGACAAAAGTTTTAAATGATTTTCTATATCTGGAAATTCACTTAATGGGAAAAATCTTTCCCTTTCGTAGATTTTTATAAAATCATTTACAAGATTAATCCTTTTTTTTACTTGATTTTCGTTTGTTTGTGGTTTTAGATTTTTTATTTTTTCTTTAGTTTTTTCATTAAAAGTATAGTTAGACAAATTTTCTAAAAATTTCTCATATTCCAATAAGTTTAAATCTCTTTGTCTCATTACTCCCCTTTATTTTTGAGTGAACTACCCTTAACTTTTAGTCAAGGGCTTTACAGGGAGATTGCTTGTATTGTGCAAGCCTTATCCCTGACAGGTGGTCACCACACCTTGCTACCCCTATCTGCTCATACATTTTGGCAGACTTAGGGCTACTTTTTAGTTTCCCAAATACTCTTATTCTTATTGTTTGTTTCAAACCTGTAATGTAGTCGTGAAATCTCTTTTTAAACTTCCTTAATATGTTCCTTGCCCCGTTTACATCTGCATTAATTAACCCTATTATACTCTTAAACAATCCCCCGTATTTCCTCGCTTCAGGTGTGTAGTTCTCTTTTGAAACAGTCTGCTCTTTTAGACTGTCCACACCTGAAGTATAACTTTCATCTATAAGCACTGTTTTTATTCCGTATTCTCTTGCCTTGTATTCTATTTGCTTTGATACTCTGCCATGTGGTAATAAGCTTAACATCTGCTCTATTATGCTTGATAGTTTACTTTCTTTGTTTTTACTCTCTTGCAGTTTGCCTATTATTATTGTTGAAATATTGTATTTCCTTGCAAGCCCTACTATCAGGTTTGATACTTTATGAGCATAATCTCTTATTAGGTTGTTTATCCTTTTTTGTATCCTATGTAGTATTTTATCTACTCTATTAGTTAGTAATCCCTTGTTTAATAGGTTATCTCTTTTCTTTTGCCATTTGGCTAATTTCTTTAGGTATTCTCGCAGTAAACTTTGTATTCCTTTACCATCTATTATATAGCTTGTTTTTTCTTTTTCTATTACAATGGTTGCAAAATTTGATACTCCATAGTCTATCGCTAAAACTCTATCTGTTTGTGGTTTTGGTTCTTCTACTTCTTTCTCATATACGATGTTTAGCCTGTATGTAATGTTTCCGTATGCTTTGTAAGGTGTTATTTGTATGTTTAAGATGTTTAGCTTACTTAAGTCTAATCCTGTGTAAATAGTTAGATAGCTTATATCTATGTTATGTTTCTTTTTTAAAAATTGTTTTAGTTCTTTTGATAGAGACAGTTTTATAGTATTTTCTTCTATCTTAAATCCTGTTTTGTCGTATATTACTGGTCTATGTGGTAGTGATTTTTTATTGTATTTTGGTGGTTTTACTGGT
>DTZN01000086.1 GCA_012961365.1 Hydrogenothermaceae bacterium | reverse complement strand
ATTTTTTAGATTTCCAATCCATTTTAGAGTAATTTAGGATATTTCTGAAAAAATTAATTATATTTTTTTAAAATATTTATCTCTAGTCATATCCACTGTTATCTTGACAGTGCCTTTATAAATTACAGATAATTTTAAATAGGAGAAAGTGATAAAAAGCGTATGTCTAGATACCTTCCGTTCCGATGACGGCATCAGGAATGGAAGGTTATATAACTCGTAAATTCTTAAGTGTGTCAATGTAGCCACCGATGTGCCAATAAGATGGGGATCAGAACGGTGGCTAAGGATACTGCACGTGCAATTAGTTCCTATAATATCGAAAATATAATGCATGGGCAACCACACATCCTCTATAGTTACACTTTTATATTGCTTTATTTAATGCATTATATAGAGTGAGGGATGTAAAATGCCAAAAGTTTGGATTGAAAAAATTCTTAATGAACCAGAATTATATCTATTAAGAGTTGATGATGACGAAGTAAAATATTTTGAAGCAACTTGGGAAATTCCAGAGGGAATAACTTATAATGCTTATCTTTTAAAGCTAGACAATTCTGTTGTGCTTTTTGATACATGGAAAAAGGACTATACTGAAGAGTTTATAGATGCATTATCTAAGCTTGTTGATCCTAAAGAGATAACACACATAATAGTTCATCATACCGAACCTGATCACAGTGGTTCTATTCCTAAAGTTCTTGAACTAAACGGTTATAAAGCTCAACTTATAGGAACTAGCTTTGGAAAGAGAATTCTTGAAGCTTTTTATGGTTCTAAGGTTGTTGAAAACTTCTACGCTATTAAGGATGGAGAGGAAATGAAAATAGATGGTAAAACTTTCCGTTTCATTACAGTTCCATGGCTTCATTGGCCAGATACAATGATCACATATATAACTGAGGATGGGTTAATGTTTAGTTGTGATGTAGGTGGTGGATATTCTATTCCTAACGGTATAGATGATAGCAATGAGAAGGTTGTTCAAAAGTATTTACCATATGTTACAAAGTATATAGTCACTGTTATCGGCCATTATCATAAGCATATTATCCAGAATATCGAGAAACTTAAGAAACTAGGAATAATTGAAGAAACAAAAATGATCCTTCCTGGTCATGGTCTCATATGGATAAAAAATCCAAAAAGAATAGTTGAATATTATGAGGCTGTTGTAGCTGGTATTCCAAAGAAAGGAAAAATCCTTGTGATTTATGACTCAATGTATGGCTTTGTTGAGAGTGCTGTTAAAATAGCTTTAGATGAATTGAAAAAACATGGCTATAATCCAGTTGTGTATAAATTTACTGACAAAGAAGCCCCAGCGGTTAGCGATATTCTTGGTGAAGTTCCAGATAGTGAGGCACTCATAATTGGAGCTTCAACATATGAGGGAAGTATTCATCCTAGAGTTAAGTATGTTCTGTATGACATTGTTGATAAAACAAATTACAATAAGCCAGTCCTAGTCCTTGGTGCATATGGTTGGGGAGGTGTTGTTGGTAAAGAGATTAGGAAGATATTAGAAAAGAGTAAATTCGATCTTGTTGACACAATTGAAGTTAAAGGGAGTACAACCAAGGATGATGAAAATAAAATTAGTGAAGGGATCAAAAAACTCTTAGAGAGACTAAAATAAATGAGACATTATTCTTCTTTAAAGCAAACTTATCAACTTTTTAATTTTTATAAATTCTCTAGATTTACCAGATTTAAAAATTTAAAATAATATCATAATATGGGGTATTCTTTATTTCACTATTCTAATATTCTAATTAGAATAGTGAAATAAAGAATACCCAATATTATGATATTATTTTAAATTTTTAAATCTGGTAAATCTAGATAATT
>DTZN01000085.1 GCA_012961365.1 Hydrogenothermaceae bacterium | reverse complement strand
TATTCCCATGCAAATTCTATTGCTTCCCTTTTAAAATAATCTCCAAATGAAAAATTACCGAGCATTTCAAAAAATGTATGGTGTCTTGGTGTATATCCAACATTGTCTAAATCATTATGTTTTCCTGATACTCTAAAAACCTTTTGGCAAGAAACAGCCCTTTTATATGGTTTTTCTTCAAGTCCTAAAAATACATTTTTAAAAGGAACCATTCCTGCATTAACAAATAGTAGTGTAGGGTCTGTTTCAGGAATTATTGATGATGATTTAACTATTTTATGCCCTTTATTTTCAAAAAATTTTAAAAAACTCTGTCTTATCTCATTGGAACTTAAAGCCTTCAAGGTTTCCTCCATTTTTAAATTTTAGTCTTCGCTCCTCTTTCTTTCTTCTTCTTTTAAAGTTTTAAATATATATGCAAATAAAGTCCCTATAAATATAGCAACCATTAACCATATGAAAATCGCTTCAATATGAGTATGATACATTTGTTTCCTCATAAAAATTTAATCTATTAGCATATATTATAAAATACTACATAAAATCTTTTTAGGTACAGGCAAGTAGATGAAAAATCTCAAAGTAGCTTTTGCAACTTTAGGCTGTAGAATGAACCAGTTTGAAACTTCTGCATTAGAAGAAAAATTTGTAAACAATGGTTATATATTAACAAACTTTGAAGATATTGCAGATGTTTATGTGGTAAATACTTGTACAGTTACAAATGATGCAGATAGAACATCAAGAAAAGTTTTAAGACAAGCAAAAAGAAGAAATCCAAATGCAGTTATTGTGGCAACAGGTTGTTATGCACAGGTCAGCCCAGAAAAACTTGCCCAAATGGAAGAAATAGACCTTGTAATTGGAAATTCTCATAAAACTGCTGTTTATGAAATTGTTGAGAATTACATAAATGAAAGAAGAAGTGAAAAAGTTTTTATAGACAATATTTTTAGACAAAATCATTTTGAAAGCTTTCAAATTAGTACATTTTTTGAAGGTGCAAGACCAATATTAAAGGTTCAAGAAGGATGTAATAGCTTTTGTAGTTTTTGTATTATTCCATTTGCAAGGGGAAAAGTTAGAAGTGCAAAACCAAAAGAAATTATAAATCAGGTTAAAATTCTTGTAGATAACGGATATAAAGAAATAGTTTTAACAGGAACACAGTTATCCCAGTATGGATATGACCATAAAGAAGCAAATTTATGCGAGCTTTTAAAACATTTAATAAAGATAGATAATCTATATAGAATAAGGTTATCTTCCATGAATGTTTCAGAAATTGATGAAAACTTACTTGATTTAATAACCACAGAAGAGAAAATAGCTCCACATTTTCATATATCCCTTCAATCTGCTAATGATAAAGTTTTAAAAGATATGAAAAGAGATTATACATTAAGTGAGTATATAAACACTGTAGATAAAATTATCAAAAAAAGACCAGAAACAGCCATTGGAACAGACATAATAACAGGTTTTCCAACAGAAAGTAGACAATATTTTGAAGAAAGTTTAAAAATCATAGAAGAACTTCCTTTTGCTTATATTCATGTATTTACCTATTCAGAAAGAGAAGGAACTTCTGCAACTAAAATAGGAGATTTAGTAAATCCTAAAGAAAAAAAAGAAAGAACTAAAATTTTAAGAGAAATATCTCAAAAGAAAAATATAAAGTTTAGAAAAAGATTTTTAAATAAAACCTTAGAAGTATTAATATTTACAGAAAAAAACGGTAGAAAAGTAGGATTGACAGGAAATTATATTCACATAAAATTTGATAGTGATAAACAACTAAATAGTATTACAAATGTTAAACTTGAAAAAATTGGTAAAGAAAGGGAAGAGAATTTTGGAAAAGAAGTGTAAAAAATATTTTTGTAATTCCGATAATAAATGCTAGCTTAAAGCGATTATAGGTGAAAAATAATGAGAGTGCCTGATATATCATTTTATAACACATTTATAAGGAATAATGAAATAAAAGAAAACAAGCTGGCAAAGTATACAAACCAGCTTTCCTCTGGTAAGAAATTACTTGTTCCATCTGATAATACAGTTGATACAATAAAAGCTCAAAGGCTTAAAAGAATAACTGACACACTTGCTACCTATAACCGTAATATGGACCAAGTTCAAACAATCCTTGATGTTGCAGAAAGTACACTTGGAAATGTCGTAGATGCATCTCAAGAAGCAAGAGTTCACATTGTCCAAGTTTTAAATACAGGTGTTATGGACGCAGAAGATGCACAAATTTTAAAGGATTATTTTCAATCTATAAGAGATTACATTGTAAGACAGGCAAACATTAGTATAGGAGATTCTAGATTATTTGGTGGAGTAAAAGCTCAAATGGACCCATTTAATAACTCTGCTATTTATCAAGGTGAAAGTTTAGAAACTAAAGTCCCTGTATCAAAGGGAGTGGAACTCAATACAACTTTCAATGGTATAGAATATCTAGGAACTTTAAATTCTGGAGTTTATGACACTACTACAAATAAAGCTCCCCAAAAAATAGGAGTTGTTAAAGCTTTAGATGATATTATTAATATAATAGATGGAAATCAGCTTACAATATACAAATCTACAAATGGATTTACTTCAGAAAATTTACCAATAGTTTCAACATCAGGAACTTTAACTATAAAATATGGAAGTAATACATTTTCAATTAATTATGATGCTGACCCAAATACTACAACCCCCACAACTTTGCAGGAAATAGTAAATGAAATAAATGCATCTACATCAAACCCGGGAGTTGCTGCTTTTATCTATACAGATAGTAAAGGAAAAAAATATCTTGGGCTTGCAGGAAGCGATGGAACAACACCTGTTGAAGTTTCAGATACTGGAGATTTACTTCAAAATGTTGGAGATTTTAGTAGCTTTGGAGATATTATAAAACTTCATGGATATTATTCAGAGATGGGATATAATTCACCAGCAGACCCTATAGTAGCAACTGGAGAAAATGGAACTTTAACTATAAATTATGGAACCCAATCTTTTTCTATAAATTACGATGGGGATACAACAACAACAAATCCCTCAACATTAGAAGAGCTTGTTTTTGCAATAAATAAATCTCCAAATAACCCGGGAGTTAGAGCATACGTATATCAAGATAAAGATGGCACTTATAGATTAGGTCTTTTAGGAGATAGCATTGACGAAATAATATCAATACAAGATAGCTCAGGAAATTTACAAAAAAGAATAGGTAATGTGGAAGCTATCTTAGACACATTTGACAAAGGCTTTCAAAAGGTAGCTCAAGGAAGGTCAAGAATAGGAACACAAATAAATGTTATAGAGGATTTTAAACCTCAAAATGAATATCTAAATGCTGCTTTTTCTGAACTTATATCAAAATTTGAAGATGCAGATTATGTTTCAGTAATAACAGAATTAGAAAAAACAAAAACAGCATATGAGGCATTATTAGCCTCATTTAATCAAAATAAAGATTTATCTTTATTAAACTTTTTAAAATAAATTTTTAAATATTTTGCACTTCCTCTTGTAAAGAAATATTTTTTACCCATTCTTTATTTTCTAAATACCATTCAACAGTTCTTTTTAATCCCTCATCTACATCTACTTTTGGTTTCCAGTTTAAAAGTCTTTCTGCCTTTTCTATATCCGCCCATGTTTCTTTCATGTCTGCTTTGTTGAATGGTTTATACTCAATTTTTGCTTTCTTGCCAAGCAAGTTTTCTATTTTTTCAATTATAGTTTTAAGAGATATAGGATTTTTACCACCACCTAAATTTATAATTTCATATCCAACTTCTTTTTCCATTGCTAAAATTGTTCCTTCTGCAATATCATCAACATATGTAAAATCTCTAGCTTGCGTGCCATCACCAAATAGTTTTATAGGAGTTTCCTCATCTATCCATTTTATAAATCTAAATATACTCATATCAGGTCTTCCAGCAGGTCCAAACACTGTAAAGTATCTTACTACAGACACATCTATACCATATAAATAATGATATGTGTAAACCATTACTTCTGCTGCTTTTTTCGAAGCTGCATAAGGAGATATTGGAGTGTTTACAGGTAAAGTTTCTTTAAATGGCATAGGTTGACCTGCATATAGAGAAGATGTTGAAGCTAAAACAAATTTTTTTATCCCTTTTTCTTTCATTAATTCAAGCAAATTTAAAGTCCCTGTAGCATTTGTTTGCATATATACAAAAGGATTTTTTATTGAGTATCTAACGCCAGCCCTTGCTGCAAGATTTACAACATAATCAAAATCAAAACTATCAAATAAAACTTTTAAAGCTCCAAAATTTGATATATCTACTTCATAAAACTTAAAATTTTTGTTTTTTTCTAACTGTGATTTTCTCCAAAGTTTTAATTTTGGGTCATAGTAATTATTTAAGTTATCAATTCCTATAACTTTATATCCTTTTTCTAATAGAAACTCTGCAGTTTTCCAGCCAATAAATCCTGCGGAACCTGTAAGTAATACAGTTTTCAAAGTAGTTGCCTCCTTTTTAATATATTTTTATATTTGTGCCTTCTAAAAATTTTGATAATTCGTTAAATATTAGCTTAGTATTTTTTCCATATCTCCTTGAAAAATGAAACGGAACTAAATTTTTCACATTTGCAAGTTTTGCAATTTTTGCCGTTTGTTTTGTTGTTAAATGGTAAACTTTTGATGCTTGCTCGCTATCTTTTTCTAAAAATACTGATTCACAATATAAATAATCTGAATCTTTAACAAGTTTAATAATTTTTTCTATATTTTCCTTTGAACCTAATACATCAGTAATATATGAGATTTTTATTCCTTTTTGGGTAAATGTATATCTCTCTTTTAAAAAATCGTAAGAGTAATACTTGTTTTTTATTTTTAGCCTTTTTTTACAGTTTTTAGGGTTTTCTAGAAATTCCTTTAGCTTTCCTATTTCTTTGCCTTTTAGTGGTAATTCTTTTAATAGTTCTTTATTTAGTTTTAATTTATCTGGAAAAACAAAACTATACCCTAAAATTGGAATTTTATGGTCTAAAACTGCAAAGTTAACTTTATAGTTTTCATTTTCATAAATTGTGTTGTTTTTAGCTTTGGTTCTTTTTATAAATTCTTTTTTAAATTTTTTCTTTATATCAAATTTGTAATGGTAAAAGTACCCATCTTTATACTGTTTAACTAGAAAAATAATTTGTGGTTCAAATTCAACTAAGTTCCAAATATAACCTTGTAATTT
>DTZN01000084.1 GCA_012961365.1 Hydrogenothermaceae bacterium | reverse complement strand
ATATAGTGAAAACTACTGGGAACATATAGGTTATCAGGATATTACTTCCCATGTAAATTTTTCTGCATTAAAACATTTTGGAGAAAAAGTAGGATTACAAACTATTGGTTTTACAGACCAAGCTCACTTTTTAACAAGCCTTGGTCTTATGGATATATTTGTAAAACTTCAAGAACAAGGAGATTTTAAGTCTTACGAAAGGTTAAACAGATTAAAAACTTTGGTATTACCTAAAGGTATGGGAGAGAAATTTAAAGTTTTAGTTCAAGTTAAAAATATAAAAGAACCAAAAATTAAAGGATTAGAAATCCTACCTCTACAAACAGATAGATATAGATTATGAATAACAGATAGAACGTTTTTTATACAAATTTTTCAAGAATGAATTTAACTTCTTTTGAATAAATTTTATTTTTTGTATCTTTATAAACTATTAAAGGATTTTCTATTGTTTCTCCACCAAGTTTAACACCTTTTTGAGCTTCTATTAGAAAATGTGTAGCTTTTTGATTTTTTGTAGGATGTATAAATCTAAGCCTTTTTGAGATTAGTCTGTTTTCTGTTAAATACGAAATAACCTCTACAAACCTATACGATGGAAATACTCCAAAAAATTTACCTTTGTTTTTTAAAAGATAAGATGAAATTTTTATAAAATCTTTTATTGTTGCTTTTACTTCACTTTTAGCAATTAAAAAATTTTGATTTTCAGAACTGTATTCTTTTAAATAGGGTGGATTTGTGATTACATAATCAAAATAAGAAGATTGAAAATATTTTTTCAATAATTTTATATCTTCATTTATGAGATTTACATTTAAGTTGTTCTTTTCAAAAGTTTTTTTTGCTAATTGATAAAATTCTTTTTGAATTTCAACAGCATAAAACTGTAAATGTGGATATTTTAAAGAAATTAAAACAGGAATTATTCCACTGCCAGTTCCTAAATCTATTATTTTTGCATTTTTTTTATTAGTTTGAAAAAAATGAGCTAGGAGAACACTATCAAGATTAAACCTATAACCAATTTTAGGCTGATATACAAGAACCTTGCCCCGAATAAACGGGGTTAAGGAATAACTTTCCAAATTAAACTTTTTGTTTAAATTCTTCTAATATTTTAAGTAAAGTTTCTGCTCTAAATTTTTGTTTCTCGTATCTAAGTTTTTCATCTTCAGATAATTCTTCGCTTTCCAATTTAGAAGTTGCTTCTTCAAGCAATGCAGTTTCTTTCTCAGCATCAATTTTATCTACTTCATAAATTTCTTCAGCCAATATTATAACTTTATCTCCTGCTACATCAATCACACCATAGGTAGATGCATACTCAAGCAGTTCTTCACCTTCTTTTTCAATTCTTATTTTCCCCGGAATAACATTAGTTAAAACAAGCATATGATTTTCTAAAATACCCATTTCACCATCTGCAGTATTAACAACAGTTTGATAAACGTCTCCGCTATAAACAATTCCTTCAGGAGTAACTATTTCAAGTCTATACATTTATATAAAATCCT
>DTZN01000083.1 GCA_012961365.1 Hydrogenothermaceae bacterium | reverse complement strand
ATCTTTCACTAATATTGTTTTTGCAATCTTCAGAAAAATTTATTTTTTCATTTTTTCTTTCTTTTTTTAAGAATTGTAACAAGCTTGATCTTGTTATATTGACTACTGCCCTAAAATTTTTACTTGACAAGATTATAGATGAATATTTATATCCATCATAATCAGTGTTAATAGTTCTTCCAGATATAAACATTTTAAAGAAAAATTCAATAAAACTATCTTCTAATATAGCATTCTCATCAGATTCTTCAAGCAAAAAGTTCTTAATATTTACCCAAGAGATTTCTTTCATATAATAATTGGACATAAAACTGTTTAAACCAATAAAATCTATTAACTCTTTTAAGTTCTTAAATGGAATTACAGTGATTTGTAGATCAGAATACAATTCAATGTTTTTCTTTACCATAGCTTTTATATCTTTGATATTTAAGAAACATTTAAAATCATTAGGTATTAAAGTTATTTTTACATCTTCATGTGGATATGTATTTTTTTGTATATGTTTAGATATATATCCAGTTTCTAAATTTAAAAACTCGAGTTCGTTTAGTATTATATTATCTGAGTTTAATAAAAGTTGAATAAAACCATATTTATTACTATAAACAGCAGGTAGCAAATATTTTTTTTGTGAGTTATTAATTTTAAATAATAGTGTTCCTTCTATTCCGTATTTTTTCTTTAAATATTTACGTAAATCTATCTTATCTATTCCTTCTTCATTAATCTCCGAGAATTTTATTACTATTTCTCTTTTTTTATTACTCATAAACTCAACTCTCTAATTAAATAAAAATCATGGGTTATTATAATAAAAGATTTTCCTAGTTGCAAACTATTCCTCATATGCAACAAGAGAAATTTTCTAAAATTTTCTGTTACAAATGATGTAGGTTCATCTAGTATTATTAAGTTTTTATCCAATAAGACTGCCTCAAATATAGAAAGATATTTCCTTTTTTCTAATGAGAGTTCATAGATGTGCTTATCAAGATCTTCTTTAAGATTAAATATATTTAATAGTTCATTTAAATTATACTTATCCTTTCTTTTTCTCCAATCTAATATAAATTCAATTTCATCTTTTACTTTCGTTTTTAGAAAAAGATTAGTAGGATCAGGAGGAATATATATAATATCTGTTTTTTTGTTCTTATATATTTTCCCTCTTTTGGGGTTTAACATTCCTGCAATAATCTTGGCAAGAGTTGTTTTTCCACATCCATTAGGTCCAGTTATAAGGATTAGTTCTGCCTCTTTTGTAACTAAAGATACATTTTTTAGCAAACTTTTTTCACTATATGAAAAGTTGATGTTTTGTAATTCTATTAATAGCTCAGAATCTTTATTTTCTTTTATTTTTTTTATATTCAAGTAGTCTGTTAATAATTCAAAATCTTTTTTATTTCTATGGTGTAGATTTATATTACTTAAAGTACCTTTCTTTAAATCAAGGATAAAGTCTATGAATTCCTCTTTTTCTATATTTTGGTCAAAAATAAATATTATTTTATTTTCCTTTCTATTTTGAAAAATTTGCTCGATTTTTGCTTTATTTTTTCTATCTAAACCACTCAAGGGATACAGTAATAGCCATATCTCTGGTTCACAAATATCTTGCGAACATAAAAGAAGCTTTTGAAGTTCTCCTGTAGATAAACTATAGGGATTTCTGTATTTAAAATCTTCAAGTTCATATAATGATAGGAACTGATTTACTTTTTTCCCTATATTAGTTTCATTGATACATCTTTCTATTAAAGGTAAAGCTATTTCTCCATATACTGTAGATGTTAGCCCTGATATTTGCGTATAGGGATACTCTGGAAAATATAAGATTTCATTGTATATGCTCTTTATTTTTACATCAAAATTAAAATCTGGATATAAGTCAGTCATTTTTGCAATTGAAGAAAAAAATAAAACTATATCTTCAAATGAGTCTGATTTAACTCCAACAATAGAACTTTCTGGTATAAAAATGTTATTAAGTTCTACTACCTTTCTTCCCGTAATTTTATTTTCTATGTATATCCTATCTATGTTCATATCTCTACCTTGTGATAAAGTACACATTTATTAGGCTTAATAAAAGAACACTTATCAGTAAAAATAAAATATTTTCTCTATGACATTTGTTTTCTTTTATTAAGATTTCAAGCTTTTTGTCTTCACAATCAAAACCTATCTTTTTGTTATAAAACGATATTGCAAAATATTTTGATTCACTTAAGAGACTTACAACAGTATTTAGTACCAACATAGGTAATATTCTTACTCGATTTGCTAAACCACTTATGTTATTCAATTTTATTTTCTGTAAATTTAATGTTTGTAGTAAATTTTTATATGCCACATCTAAGAAAAAAAAGCTTACTACTACCATATAAGAAAAATGTTTTGGAAAATTCTTAGATATAAGATAAACAAATTCTTCTCTCCTAAAATTAAAAAAATAAAAAAATATAAGAAAAATTAGCGAGAAAAATGATAAATACTTAACAACAACAAAAAACTGTTCTTGATAAAAGGATAAATATTTTATATCAACTACATATAATAAGGACAATAAAAAAAAACCGATAAAAAACATATATAAAATATTTAATGTATACTTTCTAACATCAGGAAAAAAAACAAGTTGCAATAAGCCATAAGATAGAAAAAATAGTATTAATACTTCTTTTTTTATAAAAAATAACACTACAGTTCCTATTGCGTTAAGAGATACAAAGAAAAGCTTAACAAAAGTGCACTTTTTTCCTTTCAAGAGAATTTCCATTTTAATAATTTATCAATATTTTTTACAAGAATATAAGCTATAATGGAAGTAGCTGTTTTATCCACTGGTTCAACAGATAATCCTCCCAACACTACACTTTCAAAAATATTGTACCCAGTTTGTTTAAAAAATAGGATCACTGTATCTGTACCTGAAAATGAAATTCCCCCGTACAAAAATGTAGTTATTGGAGCAGATACAATAGTAGAAACCAATCCTATAATTATTCCTCCTATTATAGTTATCTTAATATTTTTTAGATATCCATATTTTTGAAGTATATAAGCTGTTATAGCAATTACTATTGCCGTTATAGTATATGAAAAATATGTAGGAGAGGATGTTATACTTAAAACTATATTTGTTATAATCGCAACAAGAATTGCCGATTTTAAACCAAGTAATATAACTGCAGAAACAGTACCTATTGAATCTAAATATAAAGGAAGTTTTAAAAAAGAAACTATAGTAGCAACTAAAATATTTAAAATAGCAAAACTAGTGATTATAAAAGTTCTATACACATCTAAAATTTTCATCTTTCCCGTCTATTTACTATTTCTTTTTAAGCTTTTTAAGATTCATAAAAGATTCATAAAAATGGTAAATATATCTTTAATAAAATACAATCTAAAAATTAAGTCTATATTTTTAGACTAAATTTTACGCTTAAAAATAAATATTTAAAAAGAAAACCTAAATTTGTATCTACAAATATAGCAAGATTTAAAAAAATTTTTATAAGTAACAAAAAAAATTGAGGTAAACACTATGAATGTCTTTATAATGATTATAATTTTTATGCTGGTATCATTAGATAGTGAAAGCTTCTTTAGCATTTTCATAAATCTTTGTTTTCTAAAAGCATTTTTTTTCGTAAGCTTAGAAAAAAAAGAAAAAAATAGCCAAACCGTAAAAAGCTCCGCCCCTCGGGCTCATTTAAAGTTTTTTAAATGAATATAAAAACAGATTTAATAAATTTAAAAAAAGTTAAACAGACAGAAGAAGATGAGTTTTCAAATGAGTAATATCCTGTGGGCCAATTATGACAAACTTTTCAGAGCTTTTAAACAAGAAAATAAATATCGATTTGGACTATTATCAAAAAAACCAATCATCAAACAAACTAAAAACATTAAGGAAATACCTTTAATTGATGGAATTTTATATTTGTTCAAACATCAAACTAAAAAGGAAGATCTCAATGAAGCTTTAAAAAGTTTTCTCAAAGAAAATCATCAATTTATAAAGAAAAATCTTAAACATCTCAATCAAGCAATCCATTTAGAACTATATACAATTCGTTATGATGAAAAACAAAAACGGGTTTTATT
>DTZN01000082.1 GCA_012961365.1 Hydrogenothermaceae bacterium | reverse complement strand
TTGATATTTTTATATTATCTTGGTTTTTTAAATATCCTATTAAAACAAAACTATCTTTTTCATTTTTAAATTTTCCAATAGGTTTATAGCCCTTTTTATAAAGTCTGTAAGCTATAAAGGGATTTGCATAGTATATATCAAACTGTGTTTTTACTAAATTTTCTAACTCATCATGACAGTTTTTAAAAGGTTGAAAACTTATTTCTTCTCCTGTAATATCGGAGATTTTCTTTGCAAGACTTTGCCATTTTTTTAAGTTTTTCTTATTTTCTGTGTCATGTGAACAAACAGCAAGTGATAACTTCATATTTATTTATATCTAATTTTAAAATAATAGTTCATAAAGTTAATTATATACTACTATTTTTTTTTTTTTTCAATATTTTGTATCGGCTTTGAATACATACTTTAATCTATCTTTTCAAAATCTTTTTTTCTATTTTATCAACAATTTCATATATTACAGGTATTACATATAAACTAAGTGGTAAAGCGGTTATAAGCCCTCCAATTATAGCAATTGCAAGAGGTTGTCTAAGTTCTGAGCCTGTATTTAAACCTAATGCAACAGGTAGCAAAGATGCAATTATCGTCAAAGTAGTCATTAAAATTGGTCTAAGTCTTTCTGCTCTAGCTTTTAAAATAGCTTCTCTTATTGGTAAGTTTTCTTTTAGTTGTATTATTCTATCTACAAATAAAACTGCATCTCTTGTAATCAATCCCACAAGTAATATTATCCCAAAGTATGAAGCAACATTTAGTGTTGTATTAGTTAATATAATTGCCCCAAAAATTCCAAATATTGCAAATGGTAGCATTAACATTATTGCTATTGGGTGAAGTAAACTTTCAAAAAGTGAAGCAAGTATCATATAAACTGCTATAATTGCAACAATCAGTGCTATACCTAGATATTTAAAAGACCTTTTGAATTCTTTTGTTGTTCCTGCAACTTCAAACGTATAACCTGCTGGTAGGTATCTCTTTATAACAGTTTCAACTTCTTTAACTGCTTCTCCTGTTGATTTTCCTTCTACATTTGCATATATAGTAATACTATACTGCCTATTATATCTATTTATTACATTAAATCCTGCTTTTGGAATTATTTCTATGTAATTATAAACAGGAAGTAAATCTCCGTTTTTATTTCTAACATATACAAATTTTAGATATTCAAAAGATTTTAGATATTTTTCTTTAGCTTTTATATAAAAAGGATAACTTTCTGAACCTTTTTCAAATTGCCCCACTTGATATTTAGTAAATAAAATTTGAATTGTTGTTGCTATATCATTAATATTTATTCCGTCTTTAATTGCTTTAATTTTGTCTATTTTTATATCAACTTGAGGTTTAGATAGTCTAAGGTCTGTATCTAAATCTTCATATCCACCAAGTTTTTTTAGCTCTTGAACAATTTTTGAAGAAATTTCTGCGAGTTTATCCAAATTTTGTCCTTTTATTGTGTATTGTATATCTGCAGAACGACCCATATGTGCCCCAACTGCTGATGGAAGGTCTACAATTGCTTTTACTCCTTTTAGCTTCTTAAATTCCTGTCTAAGCTGATGCATTACTTTTTTCATATGTGGTCTTTTTTTCCTATCTGTTAATGTTATAAAAAACATTCCCCCATTTGCTTCTGTTCTGCCAACTATACCTTCTCCCATTGCCATTCCGTATTTTAGAATATAAGGATTTTGTATAAGTATATTTTCTATTTCTTTAGCTTTATTTACTGTATAGTTAAACGATGAACCAGAAGGTGTTTCAAATCTAACTAAAAATCTACCTTCATCTACAAGAGGTAAAAATTCCTTCTTTGTATATTTAGATAAACTAAAACCTGCAACTACAAAAATAAATGCAATAAATAAAACAATTATTTTATGCTCTAAGCTCCATCTTAAAGTTTGGTCAAAAATATTTTCAAAT
Source organism: Hydrogenothermaceae bacterium (assembly GCA_012961365.1). Lineage (GTDB taxonomy): Bacteria > Aquificota > Aquificia > Aquificales > Hydrogenothermaceae > Hydrogenothermus. Next base: position 4,220 of record DTZN01000082.1, on the reverse strand, counting down.
TTATCATAAGCTCTTTGGAAAATATTTTTCTCTTTTTTACTAACAAGCCTTGCAGAAATCATAGGTGTGAAACTAATAGAAACTATATAGGAAATTGCTATAGCTACAACAAGTGTAAATGCAAATCCAAAAAAGAATTTACCAATTACAGAACTCATAAATAAAACAGGAGTGAAAATTGCTATTAAACTGGCAGTAGAAGCAAGAATTGCAAATATAACAACCCTTGTTCCAATTTCTGCAGATTTTATTGGATTTGTTCCTTCTTGTCTTCTGCGATATATACTTTCCATTACAACAATTGCATCATCTATAACTAATCCAACTGCAACTGCTAGAGCTATTAGGGAAATTGTATTTAAAGATTGTCCAAACATATACATTAAAAAAATTGTCCCAAGGAGAGATACAGGAATTGCCATAAATGGAATAAAAGTCATTCTTAAACTTCCTAAGAAAAGGAAAACTGTTAAAGCAGTAAACCCACAACCTATTAGTATTTCATGTAAGGCATCATTTACACTCATTTGAATGAACTTTGAAGCATCATAATTAATTCCTATTTTTAAGCCTTTAGGAAGTTGCTTTTGTATTTCTTTAATTTTTTTTCTAATTTCTTTCGAAGTTTCAACAGTATTTGCTTTAGATTGTTTATAAATAATTAATGCAATAGCATCTTTAGGAAGTTTACTATTTGGTGGTTTAAAGTGAACTAGGGTTCTTTGCTCATCAAAGGAAAATTCTACATGTCCTATATCTTTTATTCTTATATTATTTGCAACTATTAAATTAGCGGCTTCTTTAGGGGAATGGAATTTCCCTTCTATTCTTATTAAATATTCTTTGTCTAAAGAATATATTTTTCCTGAAGGTTTTTCGATATGGTTTGCCTTAATTGCATTAACCACATCAATAGGAGAAAGTTTATATTTTTTTAATTTCTCTATATCAAGTCTTACCCATAAAACATTTTCCCTATACCCTCCAAGATGAACTCCTCCAACCCCTTTTAATCTTTCAAATTCTCTTTTTACAAATCTATTTGCATAATAAGCCTTTAAACTATAATCCACATCTCCATAAAGTAAAACAGCCATTATTGGAGCTAAAGATGTGCTTACTTTTTGTATCACTGGTGTATTTGCTTCTTCTGGCAAAATCCTAGATACTCTACTTAAAGCATCTCTAACATCATTGATTGCTTCGTTTAGGTCTTTATCTAGTTTAAAAATAACAGTTATACGAGATATACCTGTATAGCTTTTAGATACAATAGCCTCAATACCATTTATTGTTGACAGTTGGTCTTCTATTTTTTTGGTAATATTGCTGTCTACTACTTCAGGAGAAGCTCCTTCATATGTGGTAGTAATTGCAACAAAAGGAAATTCTATATCTGGAAACCTATCTATTGGAATATTTTTAAAACCATACATTCCAAGAATTACAAAAGAAAGAATAAACATCCATGTTGTAATTGGTCTTCTTATAAAGAAACTATACATTTATCCTCCTAAACAAACAAATATCGTTATAATTATAGTATGGATAAATATGTTTTGTGCATTACTGGAGCTAGTGGAGCTAGATACGGATTAAAGATACTAAAAGAGCTTTCTAAGGATAACTTTGTTTATTTACTTATTTCTAATAATGGATATGTAGTTTTAGATAGAGAAGAAAAAGTATCAAAAGATGATATAAAGAAGTTAATAAATAAAAATGTTAAGCTTATAAATGTTAGAGATATATCATCTACTCTAGCAAGTGGTTCTAGATTAATAGAAACTAAAGGTGTTATAGTAGCTCCTTGTTCTATGAATACATTGGCAAATATTGCAAATGGAGTATCACAAAATTTAATCCATCGGGTATGTGATGTTGCTTTAAAAGAAAAAGTTCCTCTTTATTTACTGATAAGAGAGATGCCTTTTTCATTAATACATATAGAAAATATGAAAAAAGTTGCTTTAGCAGGAGCTGTTGTTTCTTCTGCTTCTCCAGGATTTTACCATAATCCTAAAACAGTTGAAGATATGGTAAATTTTGTAGTAGGTAAAGTTTTAGACTTCTTTAAAGTAAAACATAGCCTTTATAAAAAATGGAGAAAAAATGAAAATTAGCGAATGTGCTCAACTTTTTCTTTCTTATATTGAGGATAAATCTCCTCATATAGTAAAAAACTACAAGATAGAGTACAGCAAGATACGCAAAAGTAAATAAGGAACAATTGGTTAAAACAACAAAAAATATTACAAAATGGCTTAACGATTAAATCTTTTTTTAACTTCTTCTATAAATATTTTAACCATTTGAGGCATAGCGTTTGGGTCAGTTCCTGTTATTATATTTCCATCAATTTCAACAGGTTTACCTGTATAATTAGCTCCTGCATTTGATATATCATCTTTTATAGAAAAAAATCCAGTAATATTTTTGCCTTTTATAATTCTTGCAGATATTAAAAGCCATGGTCCATGACAAATGGCTCCAATTACTTTATTATTTTCATAAGCTTTCCTTACAAATTGGACAAAATCTTTGTTCCTTCTAAATCTATCTGGAGCATATCCACCAGGAATAAATACCCCGTTATATTCAGATGCTTTTTCAGGGTCAACAAGTATATTTGCATGAAATGTTAACCCATTTTTTCCTTCAAATTCTCCTATTTTAGTAGCTAAAATATCAACACCAAAGCCTTCTTCTTTAAATCTATAAAACGGATAAATAAATTCTACCTCTTCAACGAAATTTTCTAAAAGTAAAGCTATTTTAATCATTTCTTCCTCCTTTATATCTTTTCGTGAAAAAAATCATATAAAGTATAAAACAATATAGGTAGTATAAAAATAGTAAATAAAATTTAAGGAGGTATATTTATGGCAACAACTGTAACTTTAAAAGGAAACCCTGTAGCGTTAGCAGGTCCAGAAATTAATGTAGGAGACAAAGCTCCTGAAGCAGTAGTAGTATTAACAGATTTATCAGAAAAAATTATTGGTGGAGCAAAAGGGAAATATCAAGTAATTATAACAGTTCCATCTTTAGACACTCCTGTTTGTGAAAAGGAAACAAAAGAATTTAATGAAAAACTTGCTGGATTAGATGTTGATGTAACTGTTGTATCTATGGACTTACCATTCGCAGAAAAAAGATTTTGTGAATCTTTCAATATTGGAAACATTGATATTGGTTCAGATTTTAGATACAGAGATTTAGAAAAATACGGCGTTTTAATTTCGGAAGGGGCATTAAAAGGAATTTTAGCAAGAGCTATATTTATTGTTGACCCAGAAGGAAAAGTTTGCTATAAGCAGATTGTTCCAGAAATTACAGAAGAACCAAACTACGACGAAGTAATCAACACTTTAAAATCTGTTTTATAAATTAAAATTTAGGGGCTTTTAGCCCCTTTATATTTCATTATTATAAGTAAACTACTCTCCAATAAATTGGAGAGCTTCCTACTTCACAGAGCGAAATTTATCCTAAACATCTATATCTATTCCAAATATAGCCTGTATAACCTTTCCAAATAAGTAAGAAAATCCTGCAGCTGAAAATCCAGCTACTACCATTTCCATCACTTTTTTCTTTATATCAATCCCAGAAAGAACAGATATTATAAATCCAACAGTTCCTAAAGCTAGCCCTGCAAATAATATACTAAATGGAAGTGCAACAAGTGAACTTGGAGCGAAAAAATAAGGTAAAACAGGAAATAAAACTCCAAAAAGATATGCAAAACCTGTAAACAATCCTGACCTTATTTCATTTTCATCATCTTCTTTTATTAACAATTTTGCAAGAGCTTTTTTATCGTCAATCTTTTTGACAACATCTTCTATAACCTGTGGAGGTATATTCATTTCTTTTAAATGTTCTTTTAGGGTACCTAATGCTTTTGAAGGAGATACATCAAATAAAATCTCTATTTTTTCATTTAAAGCTTTATTTACTTGCCTCTGGGAACGAACAGATATAAAAGCCCCTATTCCCATAGATAATGCTCCAGCAACACCAACAATACTACCAGATACAGCAACCATCAATGGATTATTTACATAAACAGCAGAAAGACCAGTTACAGCGCCAAGTATTTCTACAAGGCCATCATTCATACCAAGAACAAAATCTCTAATATTGGAAATTCCAAATTTTTCTGCTTCTTTTGCAAAAAATGTTTCATGTTCAATTTCATCAATAATAATTTTTTT
>DTZN01000081.1 GCA_012961365.1 Hydrogenothermaceae bacterium | reverse complement strand
TTTTAAATAAAAAAGTAGATGTAATTGTAAAATCTACTACAAAAGAGCACACAGAGCATTTACAAAATATTGGCATAGTTTTACTTTAGAAATTTTTGATGGAAATGTCAAGGATTTTACATTAATCTACTCTTTAACTGAATACCATTTTTTCATAATACTTTAAATTATAACTTATTTATGGTATATTACTAAGCTTAAATAAGCACACTTCCTGCTACAAGGGTTGCCCTTTGTGGTAATTAGGAAGTGGAAGAAAAAACCCTTAAGGAGGATTTAGTATGCCTTTTGAAATTACGATGAGAGAACTTCTTGAAGCAGGGGTTCACTTTGGACATCAAGTTAGAAGATGGAACCCTAAAATGGCACCTTACATCTTTACAAAGAGAAATGGTATTCACATTATTGACCTTGCAAAAACAATTCCACTTTTTAAGGTTGCTTGGGAATTTGTTAGAGATGAAGTCGCAAAAGGTGCAGATGTTTTATTTGTAGGAACAAAAAAACAAGCCCAAGCTATTATTGAAGAACAAGCACTAAGATGTGGAGCTTACTACATTAATCAAAGATGGCTTGGAGGTCTTTTGACAAACTTTCAGACTGTTAGAAAATCTATCGAAAAATTAAAAAGGCTTGAACGAATGGAAGCAGAAGGAGCTTTTGATATCCTTCCTAAGAAGGAAGTTGTTAAAATTAAAAAGAAAAAAGAAAAATTAGAAAGGTTTCTAAAGGGAATCAAAGACATGGAAAAACTTCCTGATGTTATCTATATAGTAGATACTGTCAGAGAAGATATTGCAGTTAGAGAAGCTAAAAAGCTTGGAATTCCTGTTGTTGCAATAGCTGATACAAACTGTGATCCAGACTTAATTGATTATCCAATTCCAGGAAACGATGATGCTATAAAAGCTATTAATCTTATAACGACTAAAATAGCTGATGCAGTATTAGAAGGAAAATCTATGAGAGAATCTGCAGGTGAAGCAGTAGCTTCAGATGATATAGAAGCAGCATTAATGGAAAAGGCAATTAAAGAAGGTGTTGCAGAAGTTGGACCTGTAGTAGAATCAGGAATTACAGGTTCAAATAACCCTGATAAAGAAAAAAAGGTTGAAGAAATTGTAGAAAAAGAAATTAAAGAAGCAAAGGAGGAGACTGCATAATGGCAGTAGATGCAAAATTAGTTAAAAAATTAAGGGAAATGACTGGGGCAGGAATGCTTGATTGTAAAAAAGCCCTAGAAGAAACAAATGGGAATTTAGAAGAAGCTGTAGAGCTTTTAAGAAAGAAAGGAATAGCTAAAGCGGCTAAAAAAGCAGGTAGAGAAACAAAAGAAGGATTAATTCACTCATATATACACGCTGGTGGTAGAGTTGGTGTTTTATTAGAGCTAAACTGTGAGACAGATTTTGTTGCTAGAAATGAAACATTTAAAGAACTTGCAAATGAACTTGCACTTCAAATTGCAGCTATGAAGCCTAAATGGGTAAAAAGAGAAGATGTTCCAGAAGAAATTGTTGCTAAAGAAGGAGAGATTGCAAGAGAGGCAGCAATAGCAGAAGGAAAACCTGAACATATAGCAGAAAAAATTGCAGAAGGAAAAGTAAATAAATTCTTCCAAGAAAACTGTTTATTAGAGCAAAAATACATAAAAGATGAATCTAAAACAATTGAGGAACTAATCAAAGAATATATTGCTAAAATTGGTGAAAACATACAAGTAGGAAGATTTTGCAGATTTGAAATAGGAGAATAATCTTGTCTTTAAAATATAAGAGAATACTCCTAAAACTATCAGGTGAAGCTCTTATGGGCGACCTTGACTTTGGGGTCGACCCTCTATTTATAAAAAATCTTGCAAAGGAAATAAAACAAGTATACGAACTTGGGGTTCAAATTGCTATAGTTATAGGTGGTGGAAATATTTTTAGAGGTGTTCAGGGAAAATCATTAGGATTAGATAGAGCTACTGCAGACTATATGGGGATGCTAGCAACAGTAATGAATGCTCTTGCTCTCCAAGATACGTTAGAAAAAGAAGATGTTCCAACTAGAGTTATGTCTGCAATTGAAATGAGGCAAATTGCAGAGCCTTATATAAGGCGTAGAGCTATAAGACACTTAGAAAAAGGAAGAATTGTTATTTTTGCAGCAGGAACAGGAAGTCCATTTTTTACAACTGATACAACAGGAGCCTTAAGAGCAGCAGAAATAAAAGCAGATGTTTTATTAAAAGCTACAAAAGTTGACGGAATATACGATAAAGACCCAAATAAATATTCTGATGCAAAGCTTTTAAAGGAAGTTTCTTACTTAGAAGCTCTTGAAAAAGACCTTAGAGTTATGGATCATACAGCTCTTACATTGTGTAAAGAAAACAACCTTCCAATAATAGTTTTCAATATAAAACAAGAAAATGCACTAAAAGATATTGTGGAAGGAAAATCTGTTGGTTCAATTGTTAAAAATTAAACTTTAACAGTTTTCAGCTATTTCAACTGCTTTTATTAATGCTTTTGCTTTATTAACTGTTTCTTCATACTCTTTTTCAGGAACAGAGTCTGCAACAATACCTGCTCCTGCTTGTATGTGGATATTTTCCCCCTCTATTACTGCAGTTCTTATTGCTATAGCAGTATCTAAATTGCCATCGAAAGATATATATCCAACTGCTCCTGCATAAATTCCTCTTTTATCAGGCTCTAACTCCTCAATTATTTGCATAGCTCTAACTTTTGGAGCTCCACTAACAGTTCCAACAGGGAAAACAGATATTAAAACATCTAAAGCAGATATATCATCTTTAATTTCCCCTGAAACATCAGAAACTATATGCATTACATGGGAATAATCTTCCACATACATAAAATTATCAACCTTTACAGTTTGAGGCTTAGAAACTTTTCCAACATCATTCCTAGCTAAGTCTACAAGCATTAAATGTTCCGCTTTTTCTTTTTCATCAGAAAGTAAGTTTTGTTTTAAAGCTTCATCTTCTTCTTTAGTTTTTCCTCTTGGTCTTGTTCCTGCTATTGGTTTTGTAAATATTTTCCCATCTTTAACAGAAACAAGAATTTCTGGAGAAGACCCTACAAGTTTTATATCCTGCAAATCTAAGTAAAACAAATATGGAGAAGGATTTATAACTCTAACCGCTCTATAAATATCTATAGGGTCTGTCTTTAATTTTTTGGAAAACCTTTGGGATAAAACTACTTGAATAATGTCTCCTTCCTTTATATATTCTTTTGCTTTTTGAACTACCTTTAAAAAATCCTCTTTTGTAAAATTAGATTTCCATTTTTCTAATGATACAGACTGTATTTTTTTAGGTTGTATTCTTTTTAATGAATAATCTTTAGATAATTTACTTTCTATAGCCTCTATTCTTTCTATAGATTTTTTATATTCTTCTTCTGGATTTTTAGTTTCATCTAAAATTGCAGACACTATAATTTTTATCTTATTGTTTAAATTGTCAAAAACTATAACTTCATCACTTAAAAATAAGAAAACATCAGGAAGTTCTAAAACATCAGGATTTTCATCAGGAATGGGCTCATAAAACTTAATCACATCATAACCTATATATCCAACTAAACCTCCCCAAAATGGAGGTAAATCTTCAAATTTTACAGGTTTGAAATTTTTAACAATGTTTTTAATTTCATCTAGGGGTTTATCATGCTTTATTACTTTTGTTTTTCCAAGGTTATACTTTATTGTATAATCCCCTTTTGTTTTTATATAAACCGCTTTAGAAGAACCTATAAATGAATATCTGCCTTTATTTTCTCCTTTCTCAACACTTTCAAATAGAAATGAAAATCTCTCTGGAGATTTTGTTTTTAAAAATACAGATAATGGAGTATCTACGTCTAAAATAATTTCTTTGTAAATAGGAATGATATTGAAATTTTTTGATAATTTTTTAAATTCCTCTAAAGAAATATTTAGAGACATTTTATCTCCAGTTTTTTTAAGAAAATTATACAGGAATTAATGCTAAAATTTCTATTTCTTTACTATCAGGTGTAATAAGAATATAACTTTTTGCTCCACTAGATATTTTTTTTATATCTATTTTTTTAAATAAAATTGGATTTCTATCATTTAATTCTTCTAAGGTATAAAGCCAATCAATATAAAAATCATCTTTTATGCGGGCTAAAATTTTTGATATTATTTTTATCCCTTCTTCTGCTTCTATCCTAAAGACTATATGAAAGTTTTCTTCATCGTAATGGTATATTTTAAGCATACATTTATTTTAACAAAAAATAGGGGAGGAAAACTCCCCTTTGTTTACATATTACTCTATACTAACTTTTACTTCTTTTTCTGCAGTTGCTTTTGGAATAGTTAGTTTTAAAATACCATCTTTGATTTCAGCTTTTGCTTCTTCTGCTTTTACTTCAACTGGTAGAGGAATTACTCTTTCAAATACTCCGTAAAATCTTTCGCTTCTATAATAATTTTCTTCTTTCTTCTCTTCCTCTTTTTTAACTTCTCCTTTTATAACTACTGCATTATCTTTTATTTTCACTTCTATATCATCTTTTTTAGCTCCTGGTATTTCAGCCTCAATAATCACATTACTGTCTTTTTCATACACATCTACTCTTGGAGCCCATACTTGAACTTCTGCTGGAACTTGCTTCATAACAGGCATAACCTCTCCAATTAACTTATTTAGCTCATTTTCTATTCTTGCAATTTCCCTAAATGGATTCCAAACTCCTCCTGTAAAAGTTGGTAAATTTCTTCTTTCCATTTTTCTAACCTCCCTTTTTTTAATTTGCAATTATATTATAATATCATACTAAAATTTTGTCAAGTATTTTTATAAAATTTTTATAGCTTAAATATGTTTATTATCACTTAAAAGAAAATATTTGATGATATAATATCTTCAAAAAATTTTTAGAGGTATATAAATGACAAAAGAAGAAAAGGCTCATCTTGAGGATTTTGTTGCAAGAGTTTTTACATTTGCATTTGAGCTTGGAACAGCTTTAGATGAGCTTCACAAGGAATTAAGACAAATGAGATTTGAAACAGAAGATAAAGATTTGCAAGCAGCCTTGATAAATCTTGAACATGCGTTTTTTATGACTGCACAATCTATAAACATACTAAAAGAGCAGGCTAGAAATGCAATCATACCAACAAGAAAAGCACCTAGAAAATCCTCAAAATAGGATACCAACAGTTTTTTTAAAAGCTTTTGAACTTGTTGAAGAAAATAAAATAGAAAATTTAAAAGATATAGAAACACCTTTAGTTTTAGTTGAAAGTATTGAGAATTTTAAAGAAAATACATTTTGGTTAAAAATAAGAGATATATGGGTATTAGTTGGTAAAATACCTCCTTTAAAGCCTCAAGAAGGGGATATTGTTTTTTTCAAAGAAAAAGGAAAATGGGGATTATTTAAATTCCTAAAAATAGAAAATGAAAAAGTTTACCTTAGAGATGCAAAAGATGAAAGAACTACAAAGGTAGATAAATCTATAGTTAATTCTTTGGATTTTTATGGCAAAGTTTTAAGAGTTCAGGAGAAGGTTTAATGAGAAGTTTTTTGTTAGTTTTTTCTTCGTTTTTTTTATTTACTATTGCCTCTTGTGATAAAAAAGAAGAAAAAAAAGTATCTAATTTACCTAAAAAAGCAATTGTTATTGATTATGAGGGAAATATTATTCCTTTGCCTGAAGATAAAATAATCATTTTAAATTTTATGGCATATAGTTGTTCTGCTTGTATGGAGGAAATACCTATCCTAAAAAAAGTTTTAAAGGAAGAAAAATATGAAGATAAATTTTACCTTGTTGGAATAGCTATAGATTCTAAAAAAAATAATTTTTCAGATAAAGAGTTTCCTATATATTCAAATAATAAAATAAACCAAATTAGATTCCCTGTTCCTGGAACTCCAACAACCTATATAATTACTCCTAAAGGTAAAAAGTTAGTTATCGTATATGGAGCTATTACAGAAGAAAACTTAAGAAAATTTTTAAATGAAGCTTTAGAAAAGTATAAAAAGCAAAAGGGGAATTAATCCTTTCCCCTTATATTATTTTATTGTCTATCAAACTCTTTTTGAATTTCTTTTTCTAATTCTTCGTAAGCTTTTTTTGCTTGAAACTGTTGCCATAAGGCCTTATCCTTTTTGAAACTTGTTAAAGTTTGCTGTTTTACAAGTTCTTTAACACTTTCAGGGTCAACTATTACGAGGACATATAAAGTTCCACTAGGAGATATCCACATATCTTTTTGTCTTGAGCCTTGTAAAGCTTGAGATGTAATTTGTTTGGACACCTGAACAGATACTTTATCTACTGATTCTTCATCTCCAACACCTGTAACCTGTGTAAAATTTTTCACCATATTTTTCACTTTTACACTTATTTGTCTAGCAAGTTCATCTCTAGCATTAGCTAAAGCTTCGACTCTAGCAAACTGTATACCAGCTTTTCCAATTTTAGCTGAACCTACAGCAGCTAATCCTCCTATACTTTCGGGATTTAAAACCCATGCAGGTGCATTTTTAAACTCATTTTCCCACTTTGAATTTTGAATTTTCTTTACAGGTTCTGCTTTTTGAGAAACCTCTTTTTTACTACAAGAAGCGATAAATAAAGCTAAAATCATTGCAAATAGTCCTACTACTAAGTTTTTTTTCATACTCATACTATTTACCTCCTTTTTAATTAACTTCAATTACTATTTTTGTAGGTGAAAATTCTTTTACTTTGTAATTTAGATTATTTTCTAAAGCATTTGCTAAATATATAGGATTTTCCAGATACTCAACTTTAAATTTACCTATTCCTAAATCAACAACAGATTTTACCCAAGGTAATTTTTGAAGTTTTTCCTTTATTTTAAAATTCTCAGAAACAGAATAAACATCTTCTACTATTAATGTGATTACATTATACTTAAAAAGTGTATATTTATTTAGATTACGCATTATTTCATTTGTTAATAGCTCTGATAATCTTAGTAGTGCTTTTTGTTTTGCTGCTTCTTCTGTAAAACCAAAACCTTTCGAACTAACTATTCCTGATGCAAGAATTTTTACATATTCTTTATTTTTTATGAAAATATAATAGTTTGCGTATGCTCTAATAAAATATAAAGAACTTTTTATACCATAACCTATATTTTGTCCGGCTTTTGATAAAGTAATAAAGTTTACTTTTCCTATTACTAAAGCTTTTGATAAGCTTTTTTTTAGTATATATTCCAAATATGAAAGGTTCCTACTGTCTATAGAACTTTTAATATTTTTTGGAGAAATTTTTCTAGATTTTGATAAATCATATATTTGAAATCCCTGATTTAAAAGTTCCTTAGTTAAGGAAATTATCAAAGGATTTGATTTATCAATATAAATCTGCCCTTTATCTTCAATAAGAAAAAGTATACTTATAGCCGTTTCTCTTGTCAGTAAAGCCAATGTTTCCTCTGCTTTTTTAGGATATACACATGTTTTGATATAAACTCTAATAAAATTTCCAAAGTTTTCTTCTTTAACTATTTTCATATCTTTAATAAATCCTTTTATATCTTTTAGTATTACTTCATCTAGAAGCTTAAAATTTTCCACAATATCTTTTACTTGAATATCTGTTCCAAGTGCTTTTTCTATAGCATCCCACTTAGCCCTCATGATAGCTTCTGATTTTGCAGAAAGATAATCTTTTGTGATCATTGCTTCACCTACACCTATAGCAGGAATACATTTAGGAGTTTCAGTAGCTTTAGTGAAATTAAAAGTTATAAAAATAAAAAAAGAACTAAAATATATCTCATACTATTTTACTCCTTTTTAAAAGCCAAAAAGTTTTGATATTTTTCCTTTTTTTCTGCTATTTTTTCTACTAGATGTCTAATTTTTACCCTTTTTATGTCTTTTTCATCTCTTTCTATATTAGTCCAGCTGCTATTATTTTGGACATAATTTGTTACCTCAAGATAAACAGGTAGTTTTATTTTTAAACATTCTTTTTTCCCAGATATAGGATCTTCAATAACATCAAACATATAAATTATAAATTTATCTCCTGCTTTTACCTCTTGTTTTGAACCTAGGTTTATTAATGCAAATCTTTTTTCTTCTTTAGGTAAAGTTCTTATTTGAAGAATATATCCTTTGACAGAAAAATATTTAGATAAATCAAGCTTGGCTTTTTTTATTGCTTCTTTTGTTGCAAGCTTTATTCCTCCTATTATTGCATCATATGTTAGTATAGGAACTTTTCCTATAGTGGCTCTTCCTTCTATGTCTTTTGAGAAAATAACTTGTCCTGTTTGTGTGTCTAGTATTTTAACTGTTAAATTAATGTTTTGCAAAAAAACATCTATATTTCCAATAGTTCTTTTTCTATAAACTCCAACACCTATATTATTACCTCTTATTCCTACAATCTCACCAACGGTGGATTGTCTATAGTTTATATTTCCATATATGTCTTTTAATGATGCAGTATCAAATGTAGTATTGTTTGTAAAATCTACAATAGCAACAACAGGTGGTTTTGTAATTTTCCTGTATTCTCTCTTGCATATGCTTGGAATACTTGCTATCTGTCTATCGATAAGTGTAATCTTACCATATATAGGAGATATATCTTTTTTCGTACAGGAGCTAAAGATTAGCAAAAAAATTACAAATAAAAATCTATGCATAAAATTTTACCTTTCATTTGGGTCTTGTATTATGTAGTGAATATCAATTATGATTATAAAGCGATGTTTGAAACATTTAAAGAGTTTGCAAAAAGTATAGTTTTAGAATACGGATATTTAGGAATATTTATCATTTCCTTTACAGAAAGTATAATACAACCAGTTCCCCCTGACCCATTTATAACAGGAGCCACTGCCTTTGGTTTAAGCCCTTTTATATCTGCGTTTATTGCAGCAGTAGCTAGCGTTTTAGGGGGTAGTGTTGGTTATTTTTTAGGAAAATTCTTAGGAGAACCTGTCGCAAAGAAAATTATAAAAGAACACTATTATCAAAAAGGCGAAGAATTATTTAACAAATACGGCATCTACGCAATTTTAGTTGGAGCATTAACTCCTGTTCCTTATAAAGTTATATGCTGGATGGCTGGAACTTTTGAAATGAATT
>DTZN01000080.1 GCA_012961365.1 Hydrogenothermaceae bacterium | reverse complement strand
TAAAAAGGAAGGTTGGAATAAATATAAATGGTGACTTACCCGATAATAAAATTGTAGAGATAGCTTTGAAAGTTGAGAAGTTAGGAGGAATAAAATGAAAAAGATTGCATTAACTATAGCAGGACTAGTTTCATTTGCTGGAATTTCTTTAGCTCAACCACCTTTTATGTCTCCCGAATATGCTAAAGAATTCTGTAATCTATGGAACAAAACTGATGAACTCACAGAAGGGCTAGCAAAATGGTCTAAAAATATAAAAGAAGGAAAAGAATACAGAAGCATTCAATTTTATAGAACAGATTGTGGAGGACAGGAAAAAGCTATAGAAGTCCACATAGTTAATAAAGATGGAAAAGCTATTTGTATATATGGAGGAAAAGCTGTTGATCCCAATCCAGACTTTCTAATGTATACAACTACTGAAAAATGGAAAGAACTTGCAAATGGAGAATTTGGATTTATGGGTATGGGTATTATGACAAAAATGACTTTTAAAGGTTCTAAAATAGAAGCTATGCAAAATATGGGCCCTTTTAAAGCATTTCTTTTAAATCTTGGTAAAGTTCCTCATACAGATGCATGTCCGTAATTGAAATTTTACTTAGAGGGCTTTTGCCCTTGTTCATTTTTTTTATACTAGTATAAAAAAGTTTAAATGAAATGTTTTCAAATATATCCTATATTAATTCCTACTTATAAATCCTAATCAGGAGAAAAAATGGCAAATATATTTCCGGGAATTTTTGTTCCTTTAGCAGTGGCTATTTTAGCTATGTTATTGGCGAGCACTGATTTTATCCAAAATACACTACATTTTAGCTCATTAATTTTAGCAATATTAATAGGGGTTATAATTGGAAATATTTTTAAGTTTCCAGAAAGCTTCAAACCAGGTATAACTTTTGCTTTAAAGAAAATTTTAAGAATTGCTATAGTCTTTTTAGGTTTTAGGTTAACTTTTCAAAACATAATAGAAGTAGGTTTAATTGGTTTAATAGTAGATACAATAATGCTAACGGGGACATTTTTACTTGGAATTTGGGTTTCTAAAAGGATTTTTGGTCTTGATGATAAGATGTCCTATCTAATTTCTTCTGGTAGTTCTATATGTGGAGCATCTGCTGTATTAGCTACTGCTCCTGTAGTAAAAGCAGAAATGCATTATGCTGCAATGGCTGTAGCAACAGTAACAATTTTTGGAACTATTTCTATGTTTATATACCCTATTATTTATAAAGCAGGGCTTTTACCTGGGTTTAATGATATTCTTTATGGTATATGGGTTGGTGCTTCTGTCCATGAAGTTGCTCAAGTTGTAGCTGCAGGGTTTGCTATATCAGAACCTGCAGGTAACACTGCTACTATTGCAAAATTAACAAGAGTTATGATGCTTGCTCCTCTTTTGATAATATTAAGCTTTTATTTAGCAAAAAAACAAGCAACTCATGGAGCAGGGACAACTTTAAAAGATATACCTATTCCTTATTTTGTTTTTGGATTTATAGCTATGGTTGGGATTAATTCATTAAATGTTATTCCTTCTCATGTAGTATCAACTATAAACTACATAGATGGGTTTTTATTAACGGTAGCTATGGCTGCTATGGGTATGGAAACTAATATAAATAAAGTAAAAGGTGTAGGGATGAAACCTATTTATGCGGCTGCAGTTCTTTTTATGTTCTTACTTGTAGGAGGGGTTATTGTTGTAAAATTAGTTCATAATATACTTGCTTAAAATAAAATTTGAAATATATTATGTCCGATAACTGAATATGGGGGCGATTCGGGTTCGACGGGAACGGTTACGCTGGGTAAGCAGGTCGGAGAAGGATACTCCGTAAAAAAACCAAACAACAACAATTCCCGAACGCGAAATCGCTCTCGCTGCTTAATTAATGCAGCGACGTCCTCCTAAGTTTGCCCGTGGACTTAGGAAGGGCGACAGACACACGGGCTAGGAAGATGCTAACCGCCCTGTAGGCATCTTCCGAAATTTAACAGGGCTTGCCTGTGGATACCCTGCCTGTGGGGTCGCCACAGGTGAAAAATAAACACAGGCTAAACCTGTAGAAAGCCCATGCAACGGCCGTTCTCGGACAGGGGTTCGATTCCCCTCGCCTCCACCAAAAATAAAGGTTGGGCGAACTTAAATAAATCCTTATTATAGAAAATCTTAAACTGGTTGTTATCATATTCAATATAATTATAACATTGCAAAAAAATATAACATTGCAAAAAAAATTAGAATTAGTTGCAAAATAAATTAGAAAAGTAAGAAAAAGTAAAAAAACGTAAGAAAATGTAAAAAGAAAATCTCAAAATAAATTAGAATTTTTCATTAAAAATTTCTAATCTTTTTTGCAATTTTTTATAAAAATCTCGAAATAAATTAGAAATTTTCGCTTTGTAAATCTTGTAATTCTCAGTAAAAAGATTTAAATTTTAATTAG
>DTZN01000079.1 GCA_012961365.1 Hydrogenothermaceae bacterium | reverse complement strand
TTATTCACATCTATAGCCATCCCAAGTAAAGTGTTAATTAATACAAGTGCATCTGCTTTTGCTTCAATACATGCTGAGGCTGTTTTTGTAATATCTGTTACATTTGGGCTAAGTTTTACTAAAAGAGGTTTATCTGTAATTTGCTTTAGTTTATAAACCAAATTATAAAGAGTTTCCAAGTCAGAACCAAAAGCAATTCCACCTTTTTTTACATTTGGACAAGATACATTAAGCTCTAATGCATGAACTCCTTCAGCTTTATCTAATACTGTGGCAACTTTTAAATATTCATCTTCATCTTCACCAAATACATTAGCAATAATAACTGTGTCATAATTTCTTAATTTTGGTAATATCTCATTTATAAAATATTCAACGCCTGGATTTTGAAGACCAATAGAGTTAAGCATTCCTGCAGGGGTTTCTACAATTCGTTGAGGTGGATTTCCTGTTCTTGGTTTATAAGATAACCCTTTTACAACAACAGCACCTAATTTAGATATATCATATAAATTTTCTGCAACTTCTAAACCATAAGAAAAACAACCAGATGCTACCCAAACAGGATTTTTAAATTTTATTCCAAAAAGTTCATAAGAAAGTGGATTATCTAAAGGATTTACTACAGACAATTTTTCTCCTTTTTAATTTAATATTGATATATATTATACAAAACCAGTTTAAAAGTTTTATAATATAATCCCATCTTTATTACTTAAATATATAACGAGGTTATTAGCCATGCCTAAGAAAAGAGGAGCTGATATAGTTGTAGATGTTTTAATAGAAGAAAAGGTAGACACTATATTCGGATTACCAGGCGGGGCAATTATGGAAGTTTATGATGCACTATTTAATGCCCCATTTAAAAATATACTAACTAGACATGAACTTGCAGCATGTCATATGGCAGATGGTTATGCTAGAGCTACTGGAAAAGTAGGTGTTGTAATGGCAACATCAGGCCCAGGGGCAACAAACCTAGTGACTGGTCTTGCTACTGCTCATATGGATTCAGTTCCACTTGTTGCAATTACAGGACAGGTTCCAACTCACTATATAGGAACAGACGCATTCCAAGAAGCAGATGTTACAGGAATTACAAGACCTGTTACAAAACATAACTTTCTAGTTACAAAAATAGAAGACTTGGCACTTATATTAAGAGAAGCGTTTTATATAGCAAGAACAGGAAGACCTGGCCCTGTTTTAGTAGATATTCCTAAAGATATAACCCAGCAAGTTTATGACTATAAAATGCCCACAATAAAAGATGTAGAAAATGCTCTTCCCGGCTATAAACCTCATTATGAGGGGAATATAGCACAGATAAAAAAAGCAGCGAAATTAATCAGACAAGCAAAAAGACCAGTTTTATATGTAGGTGGCGGAGCTGTTGCTTCAGAAGCACAAGAAGAATTGGTGAAACTTGCAGAAATTGCAAAAATACCAGTTACTACAACATTAATGGGTAAAGGAGCATTCCCAGAACATCATCCGTTAGCACTTCATATGCTTGGAATGCATGGAACATATTATGCAAATATGGCTGTTTATAATGCTGATTTACTTATTGCAGTAGGAGCAAGGTTTGATGATAGGGTTACTGGAAAAATAGATGAATTTGCCCCAGAAGCAAAAATAATCCATATAGATATAGACCCTGCATCAATTAGTAAAACAATTACAGTAGATGTCCCAATAGTTGGTGATGTTAAGAAAGTATTACAAAAGTTAGTTAAAGAGGTTGAAAAAAAACCAATAGAATGGGAAGATGCTAGAGAAAGTTGGTTAAAACTAATTGAAAAATGGAAAATAGAGCATCCTTTAACTTACGATAAGAAAAGTAAAATAATAAAACCTGAATATGTAATAGAAGAAATTTACAACATAACAAAAGGAGAAGCAATTATAACTGCAGGTGTAGGACAGCATCAAATGTGGGCAGCTATGTTTTATAAGTATAAATTCCCTAGACAGTTTATAAACTCTGGTGGACTTGGAACTATGGGATTTGGTTTTCCATCAGCAGTCGGAGCTAAAATTGCAAGACCAGATAAAGAAGTAATAGCAATAGAAGGTGATGGTTCATTTTTAATGAATATCCAAGATATAGCAACAGCTGTTCAATACAGAATACCTGTAAAAGTTGCAATATTAAACAACGAATTTTTAGGAATGGTTAGACAGTGGCAAGAGCTATTTTACGATAGTAGATATTCATCTGTTTGTTTATCTGTTCAACCAGATTTTGTAAAGCTCGCAGAAAGTTTTGGAGCAGCAGGATTAAGAGCAACTAAACCTTCTGAAGTTAAAAAAGTTTTACAAGAAGCTATGAAAATAAATGATAGACCTGTGATAATGGACTTTGCAGTGGACAGAGAAGAAAATGTTTTACCAATGGTTCCAGCAGGTAAATCTTATAGAGAAATGATTTTACATCCCGGTGAAAAGGGAGAAGCAGAAACTATGTATTTAGTGGGGTAAGAAAATGATAGAAGAAATCAAAGCGTTAAAAGTTAGACCACAACCAAAAACAGTAGTAAGAAAACACGTTATTGTAGTAAAAGTTCAACATAACGTTGGAGTTTTATCTCGTATTACTTCATTATTTGCAGGTAGAGGTTATAACATAGAAAGTTTAACTGTAGGAAAAACACATGAACCAAATATTGCAAGAATTACAATAATTGTTAACGGTGATGAAAGAGTTGTTGAACAGATTGTAAAACAACTAAGAAAACTTATAGAAACTTTAAAAGTTAGAGATATTACTGATATTCCACATATAGAAAGAGAACTTGCCCTTATAAAAATCCACACTGCTGATAGTGATACAAGAGATGAAATAATGAGACTAGTAGATATTTTTAGAGCAAAAGTAGTAGATGTTGCAAAGGACTCTTATACTGTAGAAATTACAGGAAAGCAAGATAAAATTGATGCATTTATAAATTTAGTTAAACCATTTGGAATAAAGGATGTATCCAGAACAGGAGTTTTAGCTGTAGTAAGAGAATCTGCACAAGAAAAAATCAAGGAATGAGGAAGGGTTTATTTCTTATTTTTTTTATTTTTTCGCTTTCTATAGCAAAGGAAGTATATAAAGTTAATATAGAAAACATAAATATAAAAAACTTACCAGATAGCTATTTAGAAATTTTTAGTGATTTTTTTAAACAAAATTTAAATGCTAAAAAGAAGAATACAAGTATAACTATAAATATAAACTGGATTTCCTATTCTTACAATATTTGTATATTTGTCAAAAACAATAAAGTATTAAAAGAAGCTTTATGCACAACTTGTAATTTTGCAGAAGAATTATGGGAAAATATTGAAAATTTATTAAAAGATAGTGATTATCTAGTATTTAGATATTTAGATAGAAAAATCATTAATCTAAGGATTATATCAAAGGGAAAACCTACGGAGAAAAAAATAAAGTTAATATCTCCAAAAGGAGATTACTTAACTGACTACAAAGAAAATATAAATATCCCTAAAGAACCAATTATAACAATTGGCGGAGCTAACGCATCTGTAGATCTAATAGTTCTTAATGAAATTTCTGCAAGTTATATTTTGAATAAACTACTTAATAATTATAAAATAAATAGGATTTATATAACAAACTAAACGGAGGAATATAAATGGCTAAAATTTACTATGATGAAGATGCATCTTTAGAAGTTTTAAAAGACAAAACTGTTGCTATTATAGGATACGGTAGTCAAGGGCATGCTCATGCATTAAACCTAAAAGACAGTGGTATAAATGTAGTTATCGGGCTATATGCAGGAAGCCGTTCATGGGATAAGGCAAAAAATGATGGATTTGAAGTTTTAACTCCAGATGAAGCTACAAAAAAAGCTGATGTTGTTATGATGTTAATTCCTGATACAATCCAACCGGAAGTATTTAAAACATTTATTCTTCCAAACTTAGATGAAGGAAATGCTTTGGCTTTTGCACATGGTTTTAATATCCACTTTGACCAGATTATTCCACCTGATTATGTAGATGTGTTTCTAGTTGCACCAAAAGGACCAGGACACCTTGTAAGATGGCAGTATGAAGAGGGAAAAGGCGTCCCAGGACTTGTTGCAATTCACCAAGATTATACAGGAAAAGCAAAAGATGTAGCTTTAGCATACGCAAAAGGAATAGGTTGCACAAGAGCAGGCCTTATAGAAACAACATTTAAAGAAGAAACAGAAACAGACCTTTTTGGAGAGCAAGCTGTTCTTTGTGGTGGAGCAACTGCTTTAATCAAAGCTGGCTTTGAAACATTAATAGAAGCAGGTTATCAGCCTGAGGTTGCATATTTTGAGTGCCTACATGAACTAAAATTAATCGTAGACCTTATATATCAATACGGAATTTCTGGAATGAGATACTCAATTTCCGATACTGCAAGATATGGAGATGTAACAAGAGGAGATAGGATATATGAGGTAGTTAAGCCTATTCATAAGAAAATTCTAGAAGAAATACAAAGAGGCGAGTTTGCAAAAGAGTGGGTTCTTGAAAATGTTGCTGGAAGACCTCACTTTAATGCTATGGTTAAAAAAGATGAAAATCATCCTGTGGAAGAAGTAGGAAAACAATTAAGAAAAATGATGCCATGGCTTGAGGGAAAAGGTTTATAAGATGAACCTTACATCAAAAAGAAAATCTTTAAAAAAGATATATGAACCTATTGGGGTAGTGCTGGCCAAAAGCCACATTACCCCGAATATTATTACTATTATTTCTATCATTTTAGGAACTTTGTCTGCATATTTTTTCTATATACATAAACCGTTCACAGGAGCATTACTTTTATTTTTAAGTGGTTTTTTTGACCTTATGGACGGCGTTGTAGCAAGGGAAACAGAAAAAGCATCAAAATTTGGAGCAGTGTTTGACTGGCTTGCAGATAAAATAGTAGATGGTTTTGTTTTGTTTGCCATAGGAATAGCATACTCTACTCCATGGTTAACAGCCCTTGGAGTAATAGCAAATCAACTTCATACGTTTATAAAACCTGTTGCTTATGCAGAAATTGGATTTTCTGAAAGAAAAAAAGGAAAAATAAATGACCCACTGGAAGGAATTGGTTTTTTTGGTAGACCTGAGACAATGTTGTTTATTATTTTATTTGCAATTTTTGAGCACTTTAAGATATTAGGAGGCCTTGAATTTGGATTTAAATTAGTAGTAGTTTTAACAATAATGTCTCTTTTACAAAGAATTATTTATTTATATGTAAAATATAACAAGCAATACGACTAAAAGGGGAGAATTATGCATCGTCCGTATACAATTATCGTTTCTGAAATAACTATAGATGGAAAATTAACCCTTAAAAGAGGAGTTTCTTCAAAAGAAATAATGAAATTTATGGATGAAGAAGCAACAAGATACCTACATCAACTTAGAGCAAAAGTTGATGGAATAATGGTAGGAGCTGAAACAGTTAGAACTGATAATCCATATTTAACAGTTAGATATGCAGAGGGGAAAAATCCAACGAGAATAATACCTTCATCAAAGGCAGATATTCCATTAGATGCAAATATACTAAAACCAAATGCTCCAACAATAATAATAACAACAGAAAAAGCTCCAAAAGAAAAAGTAAAAGCCCTTGAAGAAAAAGTAGAAGTTTTAATATGTGGAGAAGAGAATGTAGACCTTATAAAAATGATGGATTTACTATATCAAAAAGGAATAAAAAATTTAATGGTAGAGGGTGGAGCTACATTAAACTGGAATCTTATAAAACTTGGACTTGTTGATGAAATAAGATTAATACACATGCCATTTATAGTTGGTGGGAAAGATACTCCTACACTTGTTGATGGCGAAGGATTTTCTTCATTAGAGGAACTAATAAAAGCAAAATTAAGGGCACACTTTTTAAGAGGTTCCCATCTAATTACAGAATGGGTAATAAATTTTGAAGAAGAGTGAACAGGAGATAAACATTGAAAATAAAAGTCTTATACTTTTCTTCAGTTAAAGATAAATTAAAAAAACAGATAGAAGAATTTGAAATAAGAGAAAATACTACTATTGAAGAGTTTATATCACTTTTACAAGAAAAATACCCAGAAATTAAAGATGTTCTAAAAAATATAATGATAGCTGTTAACGAAGAATATAAAGATAAGAAATACATTCTAAAAAATAATGATGTGGTAGCAATAATACCACCTGTTAGTGGAGGTTAGTAAATGTTAGACCATTTAGGAGAATTCAAAAGGGATTTTTTTGCTGGGGAGTTAACAGAAAACAACATAGGTGATGAAGTTAGATTACTTGGTTGGGCTGAAAGTGTTAGAGACCATGGAGGGGTAATTTTTATAAACTTAAGGGATAAAGAAGGAATTATCCAAGTAGTTTTTGACCCTTCTAAATCACCTAAAGAGGAAGTTGAAAAAGCTAAAAAAGTTCGCCTTGAATATGTAATAGGTGTCTTGGGTAGAGTTGAAAGAAGACCAGCAGGAACAGAAAATCCTAAAATACCTACAGGAAATATAGAAGTAATAGGACAAAAACTTTTAATTTTAAACACTTGCGATATATTACCTTTTCCTATCGAAGATGACATTAATGTAAATGAGGAAGTTCGCTTAAAATATAGATATTTAGATATTAGAAGAAATAAAATGTTTAAAAATCTTCTTTTAAGACATGAAGTTTACCAGAAAACAAGAGAATACTTAGCAGGACATGGATTTTTAGAAGTTGAAACTCCAATGCTCACAAAATCTACTCCTGAAGGTGCAAGAGACTTTTTAGTTCCATCTAGATTAGAAAAGGGAAAATTCTATGCCCTTCCCCAATCACCACAGCTTTTTAAACAGATTTTAATGGTAGGTGGAATAGAAAGGTATTTTCAAATTGTTAAATGTTTTAGAGATGAAGATTTAAGAAAAGATAGACAACCAGAATTTACACAAATTGACTTTGAGATGTCATTTGTTGATGAAGAAGATGTAATGGCCATATCTGAAGGTTTAATACATTATTTATGGAAAGAAATTTTAGGAATAGAGCTTAAACTTCCATTTCCTAGAATAACTTATAAAGAAGCTATAGAAAAATACGGAACAGACAAACCAGATTTAAGATACGGTCTAGAACTTGTTGATATTTCTGATATTGCAAAAGAAGTAGAACTCAAGGTATTTAGAAATGTTGTTGAAAGTGGAGGGTTAGTAAAGAGTATAAATATAAAAGGTGGAGCAAAATTAACTAGAAAAGAAATAGATGAACTTACAAATGAGGCTATAAATTTTGGTGCCAAAGGAATGGCATGGATAAAACTTGAAAATGGAAAAGAAACATCTCCAATTTTAAAATTCTTTACAGATGAACAAAAACAAAAAATTTATGAAAGACTAAATGCAGAAGATAAAGACCTTCTCATATTTATAGCTGATACATACGAAACTACACATAGAGTTTTAGGTTTTTTAAGAAAAATTATTGCAGAAAAAATGAACCTTATACCTCAAGGACAATGGAAATTTATTTGGGTTGTGGACTTTCCACTTGTAGAATGGGATGAAGAAGAAAATAGACTAGTAGCTCTTCACCATCCTTTTACATCTCCAAAAGAAGAGGACTTGGACAAATTAGATGAAGCAATAAATAACAAGGAAATAGCTTTAAACTTTAAGTCTAGAGCATATGATTTAGTTTTAAATGGTGAAGAAATAGGAGGAGGTTCTATTCGTATACATAGGCCAGATATACAAAAGAAAATATTTGAAATGCTAAATATTTCAGAAGAAGAAGCAGAAGAGAAATTCGGATTTTTAATACAAGCTTTAAAATATGGAGCTCCACCACATGGAGGACTTGCTTTTGGACTTGATAGAATAGTTGCGTTGATGACAGGTTCAGACAGTATAAGAGAAGTAATAGCATTTCCAAAAACGCAAAAAGGAAATTGTCCTCTTACTGGAGCACCAGATTTTGTAGCTCAAGAGCAGTTAGATGAACTTGGAATAGAAGTAGAAATATCTGTTAAAGAGGGGGATAGGTAATTCTTCTCTTTAAAATTTGAGTAAAATCATATCAAAAAATTTATCAATAATTATTATAATTAATTATTAACTTAATTTTTTGAGGATAAAAATGGCAGATAACAAAGAGCAAAACACACTCAACCTATACATCCAGCAAATGGCTAAGCATCCTTTATTATCTCCTGAGGAGGAAAAAGAACTTGCAATTAGAGCAAAAAAAGGAGATAAAGAAGCTTTAAAAAAATTAATTGAGGGAAACTTAAGATTTGTTGTAAATGTTGCTAAAAATTTTATGGGTTGGGGAGTTCCTCTAACAGATTTAATAGCTGCAGGAAATCTTGGATTAATAGAAGCTGCAAAAAGATTTGACCCTGATAAAGATGTTAAGTTTATATCTTACGCTGTTTGGTGGATAAGACAGGCTATTATGCAAACAATCTTCCAGCAAACAGGTGCAGTCAGAATCCCTATAAAAGAATCATTATTTATAAGCAAAGTAAAAGAAGCATATGAGAAACTAAAAGAAAAACTAGGTAGGGAACCAACTATTGAAGAAATTGCTAAAGAAATAGATGCAAGCCCAAAAAAAGTAAAACAAGCTTTGCAAATAGTTAGAATGCCATTATCTCTAGATATGCCTGTTGGAGAAGACGAAGATATCACCTTACTTGATTTAATGTCTAAAAAAGGAACTGATGATGTAGAAAAGGAAGTTGTAGAAGATGAATTACATAAACAACTAGAAAGCTTAATGAAAGTTTTAGATGAAAGAGAAAAAGAAATAATAAAACATAGATTTGGATTAGAAGAAGAAGAATCTAAAACATTAAATGAAGTTGGTGAGATGCTTGGTATATCAAGAGAAAGAGTCAGACAATTAGAAAACAGAGCTTTAAAAAAACTTCGTGCGGCTGCTATGAAAAAACATTTAAAAGATTTCTTATCTTAAATTAAATGGGGGCTTATAATGAAGAAAATACTTTTTATTTTCGGAGTTTTATTTTTTTCTTTTTCATTTGCTAAAGAAAAAGAAACATCGAAAATACCGAAAGACCAGTTTTGCCATTTTGCTTATTCTATATATCAAGGTTGTTATCAAAGAGGATTACAACCAGGTATTAAATGTGGAGAACTTGCAAGAAATATAAAGTTTGGTAAAGCATTTTTAAATTGGCAAAAAGAATATATAATAAATGTATGTAAAGCAGGTTGTTTTTTAGGCAAGAACAAATTTAAACCTAAATCAGAAAACCAATTTGTCTCTGAATGCATTGCTACTCAATAATATACAAAACCAAAATTTATATATTCTAATATTGATATAATATATACTTAGTGTAGAAAAATATTTTTAGGAGTATCTAATGATAAAAAGATATACTCTTCCTGAAATGGGAAAAGTCTGGTCTGAAGTTAACAAATTCCAAAAATGGCTTGATGTAGAAATTGCCATTTGCAGGGCTTGGAATAAACTTGGGAAAATACCTGATGAAGCATTGAAAGAAATTGAAGAAAAAACCTATATAGATGAAAAAGTTGTAGAAAAAATACATGAACTAGACAAAATCTATAACCACGATGTTTTAGCATTTGTTAGTGCTATTGCAGAACAAGTTGGAGAAAATGGTAGATATATACACCTTGGAGTTACATCTTCAGATGTTATTGATACTGCTCTTGGATTGTTAATGAGAGAGGCAATTGATATACTACTAAAAGATATAGATGAACTATTAGCAATACTTAAAGAAAACGCTTTTAAATATAAAAATACAGTAATGATGGGAAGAACCCACGGGGTTCACGCAGAACCTATGGTGTTTGGGCTTAAATTTGCCCTTTGGTACGAAGAAATGAAAAGAAATAAAAGAAGACTACAACAAGCAAGAGAAGTTGTATCGGTAGGTGCAATTTCTGGAGCAGTTGGAACATACTCAAATATTACTCCTGAAGTTGAAAAGTTGGCTCTAGAAGAGCTAGGACTAAACCCTGAGCCAGTATCAAACCAAGTAGTTCAAAGAGATAGACACGCAGAATTTATGACAGTTATGGCTATTACTGCATCTTCTCTCGAAAAAATAGCAATTGAAATTAGACACTTACAAAGAACTGAAGTTTTAGAAGCTCAAGAACCTTTTAAAAAAGGCCAAAGGGGTTCATCTGCAATGCCCCATAAAAAAAATCCTATTACTTGCGAAAGGATTACAGGGCTTGCAAGGGTAATAAGAGCAAATGCAATACCTGCAATGGAAGATATAGCTCTTTGGCATGAAAGAGATATTTCTCACTCATCAGTAGAAAGGGTAATTATGCCTGACAGTGCAATAGCTTTAGATTATATATTACACCTAACAATAAAAGTTTTAAAAGATTTAGTAGTTTATCCAAAAAGAATGAAAAAAAATATGGATTTATCTAAAGGACTATATTTCTCATCTAAAGTGCTTGTAGCCCTTGTAGAAAAAGGTCTTTCTAGAGATGAAGCATATGATATAGTTCAAAGAAACGCAATGAAATCGTGGGATACAAAAGGGCTTATGTTTATAGATGCTTTAAAACAAGATGAAGAAGTAATGAAATACTTAACTGAAAAAGAATTAAATGAAATTTTTGATGTTCAAAAATTTTTAAGAAATGTCCCTTATATTTATGAAAGGGTTTTTGGAAAATATTAAGGAGATAAGTATTGAAGCTAGTATTAGCAGTATTCTTATTTATCTTTAGCTTATCTTTTGCAAAGGAGGTTTCTTCTATAATTAGAGAAATTGTTATGTATGATGAGGATTTTATAAAGCATCATTCTAAATCTTACTTTGAAAAATTAAAAAATAAACAAAAACCTTATATTACTTTAGTTTCATGTTCAGATGCTAGAGTTCATACCAATATAATAGAAAAAGACCCTATTAACAAAATTTTTATAATAAGAAATATAGGTAATCAACTTTTAACTAGTTTTGGTTCTGTTGATTATGGAGTTTTACACCTTAATACTCCTGTATTATTAATACTAGGGCATTCCCATTGCGGGGCTATAAAGGCTGCTTTAAAAGATTACAAAGAAGAACCATTTGATATTATTAAGGAGTTAGACCACTTATTTATACCTTTATCTAAATTGAAAAGCAAAAATATGGACTTTGGGACAAAATGGATTAAGGGAGTTCAAGCAAATGTAGATTACCAAGTAGAACTTGCATTAAAAAAATATAAAACACTTGTAGAAAAAGGAAAGTTAACTATAATTGGAGCTATAGATGACTTTGTGGGCCTATATAACAGTGGAGAAGGAAGAATTATAATAGTCAATGTTAATGGTGAAACAAATACTGAAAAACTAAAAAAAACTTTTCATATTTAATAAACTTCCCAAAGAAGAAAAAGATTTGATTATCAAAAGAATAAACTAATAAGGAGCTAGATAAATATATGAAAACTAAAAAGTCAGTTAAAAACGATATAAGAAATATTGCAATAATAGCCCATGTAGACCATGGAAAAACAACATTGGTAGATGCTTTATTAAAGCAAAGTGGAACCTTTAGGGAAAATGAAGAAGTTCAAGAAAGAATTTTAGATAATATAGATTTAGAAAGGGAGAGGGGAATTACTATAATGGCTAAGAATACTGCCATTTGGTATAAAGGAATAAAAATAAATATAGTAGATACACCTGGACACGCAGATTTTGGAGGAGAAGTAGAAAGAACTTTAAAAATGGTAGATGGAGTAATACTTCTTGTTGATGCTGCAGAAGGTCCTATGCCTCAAACAAGATTTGTTTTAAAAAAGGCATTAGAAGCAGGTTTAACTCCACTTGTAGTTATAAACAAAATTGATAGACCTGATGCAAGAATTAATGAAGTAATAAATGAGATTTATGATTTGTTCATAGATTTAGACGCAGAAGAAGAACAACTAGATTTTCCTATTATATATGCGATAGGTAAAGATGGAATTGCAAAGGAAGATTTAAAAGATGACTCAAAAGATATGAGACCTTTATTTGAAAAAATTATCACTTACATGCCACCACCAGAATATAATCCAGAGGAACCTTTTCAATTTCTTATAACTTCTTTAGATTATGATAACTATGTTGGAAGGCTTGCAATAGGAAGAATTTTTAATGGCTCTATTAAACTTGGACAACAAGTTGCAGTAATAAAAAAAGATGGCTCAGTTGTAAAAGGAACTATAAAAGCATTATATACATACGAAGGATTAAAAAGAGTTGAAACAAAAGAAGCAAAAGCTGGGGATATTATTGCCATAGCTGGACTTGATGATATTTTTATTGGAGAAACTATATCAGATGTAGAAAATCCAAAGTCATTACCACCAATTTCAGTAGAGGAACCAACTATATCTATGATTTTTTCTGTGAATGATTCACCATTTGCAGGAAAAAGCGGAAAATTTTTAACATCTAGGCATTTAAGGGAAAGGTTATATAAAGAAACATTAACAAATGTTGCAATAAGAGTAGAAGATACAGACAATCCTGAGAGTTTTCTAGTAATGGGCAGAGGGGAGCTTCAATTATCAATACTAGCAGAAATGATGAGAAGAGAAGGATACGAGTTTCAGGTGTCTAAACCAGAAGTTATTATAAAAGAAGAAGATGGACAAAAACTAGAACCAGTAGAAAGAGTCTTGATAGATATTCCTGAAGAATTTATTGGAGTTATTACAGAAAAGCTAGGCTCAAGAAAGGGTAAAATGGTTAATATGGTAAATAACGGAAGTGGAAGGGTAAGGCTGGAGTTTGTTATTCCATCTAGAGGATTAATTGGATATAGGTCAGAGTTCAAAACAGATACAAGAGGTGAAGGAATAATGCATGCAATTTTTGAAGGTTGGAAACCTTGGGCTGGAGAAATAAGAGCTAGACAAAATGGAGCTTTAGTTTCAGATAGAAAGGGGATAGCAACTCCATATGCAATCCACTCATTGCAAGATAGAGGCATATTTTTCATACCACCGGGAACAGAAGTTTATGAAGGAATGGTTATAGGACAACATAATAGGGATAATGATTTATGGATAAATATTACTAGAGAGAAAAAACTAACAAATGTTAGAGCAATGAGTGCAGAAGAAGGTTATAAAATAGTTCCTCATAAAGAAATGGACTTTGAAAAAGCTGGTGAAACAGATCTGGGTGATATAGTATATTTTGTTAAGGTAGGAGGTGAATTTGCTGGAGCTCTA
>DTZN01000078.1 GCA_012961365.1 Hydrogenothermaceae bacterium | reverse complement strand
TTGCATAATCTCCTAATTCCTCTTCTATTCTCAATAGCTGATTATATTTTGCTGTTCTATCTGTTCTTGATGCTGAACCTGTTTTTATTTGTCCTGCGTTTGTTGCAACCGCTAAATCTGCTATAAATGTGTCCTCACTTTCTCCAGACCTGTGGGAAATAATATTCGTATAACTATTTACTTTTGCAAGTTCTATAGCATCTAATGTTTCGGTTAGACTACCAATCTGGTTTAGTTTGATAAGTATTGAATTTGCAACACCTTCTTCAATTCCTTTTTGTAATATTTTTGGATTTGTTGTAAATAAATCATCTCCAACAAGTTGAACTTTATTTCCAAGGGTTTCAGTTAACTTTTTCCACCCTTCCCAATCATTTTCTGCAAGTGGGTCTTCTATGGAAACAATTTTGTATGCACTTATTAATTCTGCATAAAGTTCAATCATATCATTTGATGTAAGCTCCTCTCCTTGAACCTTATAAATTCCTTTTTCTTCATCGTAAAATTCGGAAGATGCAACATCTAAAGCTAAAAATACATCCTCTTCTGGGTCATATCCTGCTTTCTTTATTGCTTCTTGAAGTAAATCTAAAGCTTCCTTTGTTGAGTTTAAAGCAGGTGCAAATCCGCCTTCATCACCTACATTTGTTGAAAGTCCCTTTTCTTTTAATACAGATTTTAATGTATGGAAAACTTCTACTCCTGCTCTTAGAGCTTCTTTAAAACTTCCTCCATAAACAGGAACTATCATAAACTCTTGAAAATCTAAGCCATTGTCTGCGTGAGCTCCACCGTTTATAACATTCATTAATGGAACAGGTAAAATTTTTGCATTTGTTCCTCCTAAGTATCTATATAAAGGAAGACCTAATTCTATTGCAGATGCTCTTGCTACAGCCATAGAAACTGCTAAAATTGCATTAGCTCCAAGGTTAGATTTATTCTCTGTTCCATCAAGTTTTAACATTAAATTATCAATTCTAACTTGGTCTGTAGATTCTTCACCAATTAAGAGGTCTGCAATCTTTGTGTTTATATTTTCTACTGCTTTTAAAACACCTTTTCCTTTAAATCTGTTTTTATCACCATCTCTAAGCTCTAATGCTTCCCTTTCTCCTGTTGATGCTCCAGATGGAACAATTGCACTTGCTACAACACCGCTTTCTAAAATTACTTCTGCTTCAACTGTAGGATTACCTCTTGAATCTAAAACTTCTCTACCTCTTATGTCTATAATTGTGGACATTTATAAACCTCCTAGTATTTTATGTTCTTTTTTTCTTAGCTATTATCTTTATCCCCCATTTTATAACTTATGATATGCCGCAACAGCTGCAGCTATAGCAACTGCTAATTCTTCTGGATTTGTTTCTTCTCTTCTAAATTTAAATGTTGGAAGTTTCTTATCTAAGTAATTTGTTGTAAATCTTCCTTCTTTAAAATCTTTATCTTTAACTATATGCCTTAATAATGGTAAGTTTGTTGGGGTTCCCCTTACTATAAATTCGTCTAATGCTCTTTGAGCTCTGTTTACAACCTGCTCCCATGATAAAGCCCAGACAATTAACTTTGCTACCATTGGGTCGTAATAAGGTGGAATTGTATAGTCTTTGTAAACTGCAGAATCTATACGAACTCCAGGTCCACCTGGCTAGTAATAAGATGTAATTTTTCCTCAATAACTTTAGCTGCATCACCTAATATTGGTACAACTATGTCTTCAACTTTGTTTAGTTTTACATTTTCAACCATGTAATGGTATGCATACGGATTTATATCTATAGAGTAGACTTTTCTAGGTTTTGCATGTTTAGCTATAATTATTGAGAATAATCCTGCTCCAGCAAACATGTTTACTACGACTTCACCCTCTCTAACCTGTCTAGCTACTCTAATATGTTCATATCCTAGAGCTGGAGATATATAGACTTTAGTTATATCTATTTTGAATAGACATCCATACTCTTTATACACTGTTTCACTCTTTCTTACACCAGCTAAATGTATAAACTCTCTCAATCTATACCTACCACTAACTGGAGTTATAGCACACCAAACAGATTTAATGTAGGGTAGCTCGCTGATTATTCTTTCAGCTAAAGGTTTTAACTCTTCAACTGTAAGGTTAAATGGCTTCCTAATAATAGCTATATCTCCTAGTATTTCTAGTCTCCTCCACACTCTATCAGCTTTCTCTCCTAAGACATCTCTAGCTATTCTCCTCATTAA
>DTZN01000077.1 GCA_012961365.1 Hydrogenothermaceae bacterium | reverse complement strand
GGGATAGATGTTATTGGATTTGGTGCAGGTGAACCAGATTTTGATACTCCAGACTTTGTTAAAGAAGGAGCAATAAAAGCATTAAAAGAAGGAAAAACTAAATACACACCATCAGCAGGTATTCCAGAATTAAGAGAAGGCGTTGCTCAAAAATTAAAAGAGAAAAACAAAATAGATTATAAACCTTCAGAAATTGTTATAACCCCCGGAGCAAAAATGGGACTTTATGAAATATTTTCTGTAATACTAAATCCCGGAGATGAAGTTATTGTCCCTGCTCCATACTGGGTTTCTTATACAGAGCAAATAAAACTATGTGATGGAATTCCAATTACTCCTATGACCAAGGAAGAAAATGGTTTTGTTTTAACAGTTGATATTTTAGAAGAAAACCTATCAGAAAACACAAAAGCAGTTGTTATAAACACTCCATCTAATCCAACTGGTGCAGTAATACCAAGAAAAGAACTTGAAAAAATAGCGGACTTTTGCGTTTCGAATAATATTTTAATTATTTCTGATGAATGTTATGAAGAATTTTCTTATGATGAAGAGCATATATCTATTGCTTCTTTAGGGGAAGAAGTGAAAAATATTACATTCACAGTTGGGGCATTTTCAAAATCATATTCTATGACAGGTTGGAGACTTGGCTGGGTAGCAGCTCCAGAGATTTATACAAAAGCTATAGCAACAATGCAAGGACAAACAGTTTCAAATCCAACTTCCTTTGCTCAATATGGTGCGTTAGAAGCTTTAAAAGATAAAGGTAAATTTCCTGCAATTATGAGGGAAGAGTTTAGAAAAAGAAGAGACTATATAGTAGAAGAGTTAAATAGCATAGAAGGGATTAAATGTATTAAACCAGAAGGAGCATTTTATGTTTTTCCAAACATTTCAAGCTATATAAAAGGAGTTATCAAAAATGATATAGATTTTGCAAGTTTTCTCCTTGAAAAAGCAAAAGTAGCAGTTGTTCCAGGTTCAGCATTTGGAGCAGAAGGTTATATTAGAATGTCTTATGCTACATCTATGGAAAATATAAAAGAGGGAATAAACCGTATAAAAGAAGCTTTAAAAAATTTAACCTAGCAAAATTTGACATAAACCCTTAAATATAAGATAATATTCTTTCTGTAATACTGTAAAATAAGGAAGGAGTGCTGGTATATGAAAACTTATCGTCCAAAAGTAGAAGAAATAAAAAGAGAATGGTATGTAGTTGATGCATCAGGAAAAACCTTAGGAAGACTTGCAACTTTAATAGCAAATATTTTAAGAGGTAAACACAAGCCTTACTTTCAACCTGACATGGATGTAGGGGATTTTGTAATAGTTTTAAATGCAGACAAAATTAAAGTTACAGGTAAAAAATTAACAGATAAGCTTTATCAAAAACATACAAACAGACCAGGTGGGTTAAAAGTTAGAACTTTACAATGGATGTTGGAACACAAACCAGAGGAAGTTATTAAACTTGCTGTAGAAAGGATGCTTCCTAAAAACAAACTTCAAAAAAGATTTATGAAAAGGCTCAAAGTTTATACAGGAACAGAACATAAGCACCAAGCACACAATCCCAAACCAATAGACCAATTTGTGTCTATGTGGAAAAACTTTTAACGCTAGGAGGTAAACAATTTGGAAGCTAAAACTATAAAAGTAGATACTAAAACTGCAAAATACGGAACAGGTAGAAGAAAAGAAGCAGTTGCTAGAGTTTGGATATTACCTGGTGGTTCTGGAAGAATTATTGTAAAAAGTGCTTCAGGAAAAGAATGGGAAGCTAAGGACTATTTTGAAAGAGATATTTTAATGGCTAAAATAAATAGACCTTTTGTTATAACAGAAACATTAGGTAAATTTGATGTTTATGCCACAGTAAAGGGAAGTGGAAAACCTGCTCAAGCAGAAGCTTTAATGTATGGAATAGCTAAAGCACTTGTAGAATATAATTCAGAATTTAGACCAACATTGAAACAAGCAGGATTAATGACTAGAGATGCTAGAGTTAAAGAACGTAAGAAATACGCACAAATGGGTGCTAGAGCTAAATATAGATGGTCTAAACGTTAATATATGTCTGTTAAAGTATCTATTGCAGGAGCTTCTGGATATACAGGAGTTGAGCTTTTAAGGATACTTTCAAGATATAAAGAAGTTGAAATAATTGAAATATCATCTAGACAATACGAAGGGAAAGCCTTGAAAGAGGTTTTCCCTTTTTTTATTGGAAGTAAATTTGAAAATCTAAAATTTGTAAATGAGTTAAATAAAAACTCCTCTGACTTTTATTTTCTCTGCCTTCCGCATGAACCATCATTAAAACTTGCAAAAGAATTAATAGACAATGGGAAAAAAGTAATAGATTTGTCTGCAGCATATAGAATAAAAAATGCATCTTTGTATCCAAAGTTTTACAAATTTGAGCATAAATATATAACTTTATTAGAAAAGGCAGTTTATGGGCTTCCTGAAATACACAGGGAAAAAATAAAAAGTGCAAATTTAATAGCAAATCCTGGATGTTATCCTACAGCTACACTTTTAGCTTTATATCCATCACTAAAAAATAAAATTATCAAAGGAAATATTATTGTAAATGCCCTATCAGGTATATCAGGAGCAGGGAGGAGTTTAAAACAGCAGTTTCACTATCCTGAAGCTTTTGGAAACTCCTATGCTTATTCTCCTTTAAATCATAGACACATTCCAGAAATGGAAGACCAAATAAAACAAATTATAGGTAAGGATATAAAGGTAAGATTTACACCTCATATACTCCCAGTATCTAGAGGTATGATTTCTACTGTTTCTTTTGAGACTGATTTAAGTAATGAAGAATTAAGAGCTATTTATAAGGAATTATACAATAATGAACCATTTATAAGACTAATTGAAACTCCTCCTCAAATAAAAAATGTAGTAGGAAGTAATTACTGTGATATTTTTGTGGAAAAAGATGAAAGGACAAATATGGCGGTAATCATTTCTGCTATAGATAATCTAGGAAAAGGGGCATCTACACAAGCACTTCAAAATTTCAATATTATGGTAGGTTTTGAAGAAACGTATGTATTAAAAGATTTATTTAGTGTTTATCCTTAAAAAGGGGAAATTGCTATGATAAGATACTTGGAAGTTTACACTCAAAAAAGAACACATTTTGAAGATATAACAGCAGAAATTAAAGAAATTGTATCTCAGTCAGGTGTAAAAGAAGGTATATGTTATATATATATTCCTCATACTACTGCAGGAGTTTTTATAAATGAAAATGCAGACCCTGATGTTAAATGGGATATAGAACAAACTCTCGAAAAATTGATTCCATGGGAAGATGGGTATAAACATATAGAAGGAAATGCTGCCGCACATATTAAATCTATTTTAGTTGGAACTTCAGCTTCTATACCTATACATAAAGGCAATTTAATGCTTGGAACGTGGCAAGGGGTATTTTTTGCAGAATTTGATGGTCCAAGAACTAGAAAAGTAATAGTTAAAATTATAGAAGGTTAAAAGCCTTTTCTACTATAAACTTTGGTTTTATTTCTTCAAAACATTTATAATTTTTAAATTTACACTCTTTCTTACCGTGTAAATCACAAGGTTGACAAGAAAGATTGGCAAATAAATAATCTCCTTCATCTTCTAATGGATAAAAACCAAAATACGGATGTGTTGCCCCATATATCATAAGGACTTTTGTATTAACAGCTCTAGACATATGGGCTATCGCAGAGTCATTGCTTATTGTTAATTTTGCTTTTGATAATACATATAATGATTCTCTTATACTAAGTTTCCCACGTAAATCTATTACATCTTTATAAGTATTTTTATCTTTTTTTATATCTTCTTTTGAACCTAATATAACTATATTAAATCCTTCCTTTTTTAGTAAATTAATAACTTCTTTATAATAAGGGTACATTTTTCCTTTATATCTTGCTCCAGTTCCTATTGCTATAAAGTTTTCAGGAATAATGATATTAGGTTTATCATTATCGCTAATTATTATTTTGGGTTTATATTTTTCTAAGTTATTTATTTTCAGTATCTTTAAAGTATCTAAATAAGAACCAACAACAGAAAAATCTTCAAGGTTTACAAATTTTTTTAAAAAAGGTTTTGTTAAAAGTCTCCTTTGAATAGATTTTTTATTGTATCTTATAGTTTTACTACCACTAAAAATGGAAATTAAAAAACTTCTTAAATTTGAATGTAAATCTAAAATTAAATCAAAATCAGAAAGTTTTTTTGCAAAATTTTTTATATCTTTTATAGTTTTTAATTCATCCTTTTTTACTGCTATTACTTTTTCTAATCGGTAATCTTTTTCAAATAAAATTTTAAAATTATTTAGTGTTATAAAAGTAGCTTTAATATTATTATCATATAAGGCCTCTACTACAGCAGTAGTTAAAATTATATCTCCTAAAGATGAAAATCTTATTATAGCTACTTTCAAAGCATGCTCTTTAATGTTTCTATCTCTTGTTTAAACTCTTCAACCATTGAAGGATGATTGTATTTTGTAGCTTGTTGTATACCTCTTTCATAAGTCTCTATAGCTTTTTCTATTTCTCCCAAATTTACATAACATTGAGCTAGTGTTCTATACCCTGCACCTTCATCATCATGTAAAGATAAGTATTTATTTAAGTAAATAATAGCATTTTCATAATCTCCTTGTTTAAAATATTCCATACCAAGTCCAAAATTTCCCAATGGGTTATTAGGATCACTTTCAAGAGCTTTTTTTAAACTTTCTATTCTTTCTGACATACTTTCCTCCTAAAGTTTTTCTGTTAAAAAATATATTATTAACTTTTATTTATGTAAAGAAAAGAATTCTATTAATATTACTTTCCGTAGTCCTTTTAAAAATTATCAGTATAGTAATATTTTAGAAAAATTTAAAATGGTTAATTTTTACTAACTTGCACAGTTTGAAAAAAAATCAAACAGTGTTATAATAAAAAACCAAATACCCTTTCGAATATGTGATATAAAGCATAAAATCCATCTTTATTATAAGATAGTGTTAATTAAGATAAAGAGAAATCAAATGTAGGAGGACTTGATATGTCAGACAAAAAAATCGTCCCTGGTCCAGCAGGTTATATGCCTACGCCTGCAGTTTTTATGGGTGTAGAACTTCCTCCAGAAGGAAAAGCACTCCTCTACGGTGAAATCGTAGATGAAGAAACTGCAATGAGAGAAGCTGCAAAAGCTATGCTAACTAGGGCAAACCCAACAATATTCCCAGGACCACAAGTTCTTTGGAACTGGAAAGATGATGTTGCTGATAAAGCACAAGCAATTTTAGAGTTAGCTTCAGAAATACCAAATTGCAGAATAATACCAATGCCTGACTACAGACCAAAATATCCAAAAATTGACCCTGAAGCAGAAATTAACCCTAACCACCCCAACTTAACAATACTTCACAATAGAATAGAAGCTTGTATATTCGTTGGTGTTCATTGTCATTACGCAAACTTATCATTAAGAATGATTAGAGCAGGAACTAACTGTTTCACAATTGCTCTTTGTGCATTTCTAGGACACGAGGAAGCTAATGTTTCTATAAGAGATGTTCATGCTGATGATATAAGAAGATTTAAAGATATTATCGTTCAAGTAAGAAATGAACTTGGAATAGAATGGACTCCAAAACCTCCTCCAAGAAATCCTTCACTTCCAAAAGAAGAGTGGGAAAATCTCAATCCATTGGAATATGGGGAATATATGCACCTTATTGTACCTAGAAAAGGTGAAGAAAATGTTACTGAAACTGAGTAATTTAAATAATAACTTAAATAATTTAGAAAATTAGGAGGTATAAAAATGCCAGAACAAAAGGTTGTAGATATAGATTACTTATTATTAGAAGCTCCAAGAGAAAGAAAGTTTATAACTGGTGCTCAAGCTATGGCTGAAGCTGTTAAAAGAGCAAATGTTGATATGGCTATTGCTTATCCAATTACTCCTCAGTCTGAAGTTATGCACCTTGTTGGAGACCTCTATGCTCAAGGATATTTAAAAGATTACTATAGAGCTGAAGAAGAATATGGAACAATGTCTGCAATTGCAGGTGCTTCAAGAGCAGGTGTTAGAGTATTTACTGCAACTTCAGGTCCAGGACTTTTAAGAGGTATAGAAGCTATAGCTTCTTGGCCAGGACATAGAATTCCTGCAGTTTTAGGAGTTTTAACAAGAGTTGTTAACGCTCCTCTTTCTATTCAGCCTGACAACATTGAGCTCGCATATTTACTTCACAGTGGGATTGTTTTACTCCACGCAGAAAACCAGCAAGATGTTTTTGATATGACTTTAGCAGCGTTTGCAATTTCTGAAATGGTTGATGTGTATATACCTGTAGCAGTTGCAACTGAGGGTTTCTTTGTTACACATGCTAAAGGTTATGTTGAAATGACTCCTGAAGATATGAAGCTTCCTCCAAGAGATCCATACAAAGCTCCTGTTCCAGTTACAGACTGTGAAGTTCCTCCAGCAAGAATCCAAAGGGATGCTCCAGTTCAAAAATCTAACTTCATGAGTTATCTCATTCATGCTGTATGGCAGCAAGAAGTTTGGGCATCAAACATAAGAGCTATGAAATATATCTATAAATACTTAGGTGGTCCAATAGAGGTAGTTAATCCTGATGCTGATGTATTTGTTGTTGCTTCTGGTTGTGCAGCAGCTCAGGGAAGAGAAGCTGTTAGATATGCTCAGCAAGAAGGTTTAAATGTAGGTTTAGTAAAAATAAAATCAATAAGACCATTCCCTGTAAATGAAGTTAGAGAAGCTCTTAAAAATGCAAAAGCTGCAATAATTCCAGAACATAATATAGAAGGTTGGCTATCTAAGGAAGTAAAAGCTGCTATTCCAAACAGTGGAATAGTTACAGATGGGCCTAGAGTTTACGGTGGAATGACATTACCAGTTGAATTAATCATGGAAGAAATATACAAATCCTTAGGAATAAAACAAGATAAAAAAGTAGTAATCTAAATTTTTAAAATAAATTTTAGGAGGTAATTATTATGGGTTTAAGATATCTTCAACCAGCACCAGGATTTAAAGAGTATTTGCCAAAGGATTATGTTGATTTAATAGATTTTGGTCCTTTTGGTAAAAGTGACCAATTAGATGCTACTAAACTTGGTCAGTTTAAAGAAATAGTAGAAGAACACCCAATGTGTGCAGGGTGTTTTATGGCATATTTTGTTAGAGTATTCTATGCTTCTTTACCAAACCCAGAAGATACTATTGTTTTAGGAACAGCTGGATGTGCTAGATTGGCTCTTTCTCAGGCTGCAGTTCCATTTATTTATGGAAACTATGGGGATACAAATGCTGTTGCGTCTGGATTAACAAGGGCATTAAAACTAAGATTTCCAGATAAAACAAAAGATGTTGTTGCTATTGCTGGAGATGGTGGATTAATGGATATAGGTTTTAGTATGACTATGCATTCATGGTTTAGAAGAGAAAAATTCACAACCATCATGGTTGATAACGAGGTTTATGGAAACACAGGTGGACAAGAATCTGGAATGTCTCCAAAAGGTGTTCAATTAAAAATGGCTCCAAAAGGTAAAAAGTTTGACAAAATTCCTGCAACAGAGCTTGCTAAACAGGCAGGTTGTGTTTATGTAGCAAAACTTTCTCCAACTAATGTAAAAAGAATGGCAAAAGTTATAAGAAGGGCTGTTTTAGCGGCTAGAGAATTTGGACCAACATTTATCCACGCTTATACTTCATGTAATATTGAATATTCAATTCCAACAGAAGAAGTATTAAAAGATGCTAGAGAAAGAGAGAAAAAAGACTTTGGATTTGAAGAATACATGACTGATGAAGTTAGACAGTATTTAGAGGAAATTGAAAAGAAAGAAAAAGCTAATAAGTAATTATTAAAGATATAGACGGAGGTCTAAAAAAATGAAAAGATACAATATAAGAATTGCTGGTGTTGGTGGGCAGGGTGTTGTTACCTCTGCTCACATTCTTGGTAATGCTATGTCTGCGGCGGG
>DTZN01000076.1 GCA_012961365.1 Hydrogenothermaceae bacterium | reverse complement strand
TTAGTTAAGAACTATAAAGTGAACTAAAAGGAATCATATGCATCGTCCAATCGCATTAGATGTAGAATATTCATTTAATAATAATCTAATATATGAACAAATCTATCGTCTATTACTATTTTGGCCTTTGTAAGTTCTTCTAACATACTTTTTGCTTTCCCCTTCTCTCCTATTACTCTAGACAACATCCTTAATAAATGGTTTGATTTTTTCTCTGCAGCTTTTTTAACATCTATAACCAAGTATTCCCAATCTTCTGTAATTATTTTTATAGCATCTTCAAACCTAAAACCTGCCTTAATAGCACTAATTACTTTATCTAGTCTATATAGAAAAAAGTAGTCGTCATGTTGTATTATGATTTTATGATCTGTTTTTAGGAACTTTATATTATGTTCTGATAACCATTTAAGGAGTTTATCCACTGTAACTTGAGATATCTCTTTCCTCTCTATTTCATATTGATATACCATAAAGTTATCTTATTTAAATAAACTATATAAAACAAAAATAGCAGTCTGATAATCAATATTTTCGTTTTTGATATTGAAAGAATTTGAGTTGTAGAATTAGTTTATTGGTGTAGTAGTTATACCAAAAGTTCGGATAACAACTTCCTTATATTCATATCTTTATTGATTTTGTACCATTCCTTTGTGTTTAACCCGTCCTCTAGTGATACTCGTTCACTTCTATAAAATATTCCTACAGGTATTTTGGAGTCTTCCCTTAAAGTATAATCCCACTCTATTGCCTTCTCTAGAGCTTCTTTGAAGTTTGTTGGATTATAACCAATATCCTCTAACTTATACATCCTACTTTCATAATAGTTTCGAGTATTGTGGAATGTTATACATGGTTGTATCACATCTATAAAGCTAAATCCTCTATGCAAAATAGCTTCCTTTATTATATATTTAAGATGATCTGTCCATAAAGAATACCCTCTTGCTACAAATGTTGCTCCAGAAACCAAGGCCAGAGCCATAGGATTAAGAGGTTTTTCAAACACCTCCCTTCCTAAAGATTTGGATTTGTAACCTGGCTCTGTTGTAAAAGTATGTTGTCCAGTGGTTAGCGCAAAAACTTTGTTGTTATGTACAATTAAGGTAACATCTGGGTTCTCTTTACAGGCTGAAATAAAATGTTCAAGACCTTCATTATAAGTGTCTCCATCCCCCTGA
The DNA here is from genome assembly GCA_012961365.1 of Hydrogenothermaceae bacterium. Classification (GTDB taxonomy): domain Bacteria; phylum Aquificota; class Aquificia; order Aquificales; family Hydrogenothermaceae; genus Hydrogenothermus. The sequence continues at coordinate 452 of DTZN01000076.1, read as the reverse complement.
AATACAATCACTTTTAATTTAGGATTTCCTAGTTTTATACCAATTCCTAAAGGGAGAGCTCTGCCATGCAAGCCTATAAAAGAACTAACATTAACATAATCCCCAATTTTTCCAGCACACCCAATCCCAGATGTTACAACTACATCTTCCTTATTTATCTTGCCATCCTTTATAAGTTCCTCTATGGCTTGTAAAAATGCTGTTAATATACCAAAATTTGTACAACCAGGACACCAAGATATCTCATATTTACTCTTAAGATCAACCCAACTGGTCATTTTTATTTTTTGTTTCCGATAAAATATATACAATATAGAACTCGTTTCCAGTTGTGACACATTATAATATTTGTAACAAATTGGTTCAAAAACCGTTTCCAAATTTTAGTATCATTTAAAAAGTCGGAATGTAGAGGTATCACCTAGAACACTCTCGGTGAAGTCTGTGTACGG
>DTZN01000075.1 GCA_012961365.1 Hydrogenothermaceae bacterium | reverse complement strand
ATTTATATCTTTGTTTCCCTTGATTTGATTTTCCATTTTTTACAATTCTCTCTGATTTACAATATGCACACCTCATACTTTTATTTTACATTAATCTACTCTTTAACTGAATACCTAACAAATACTTAAAATGAATAAATTTTTAATTCTTGATATAATATATACTTTGATTTCCTATTTTCGAAAAAAGGAGGAAGCAAATAAATGGCTGCACCAAAGAGAAAGAAATCTAAAGCAAAAACTGCTATGAGAAAAGCACAGTGGTATAGAAAATTACAAATTCCAGGGCTTTCTCTTTGCCCAGAATGTGGACAACCTAAAAAGCCCCATAGAGTTTGTCCTCACTGTGGATACTACAAAGATAAAGAGGTAGTAGAGGTTATCTAAACTTGTATATAGCTCTTGATGCCATGGGGGGCGATTATGCCCCTGACACAAATGTAAAAGGGGCAATTTTATTTGCTAAGGAAACTAACATTGGTGTTTATTTAGTAGGAAAAGAGGAAACATTAAAACCTCTCCTTGAAAAATATAACGGTCAAAACCTTCCCATAGAAATAGTTCATGCAGAAGAAACTATAGAAATGGACGAGCCACCTTCTATTGCTATAAGAAAAAAAAGGAAATCTTCTATGTATATAGCAGGGAAGCTTGTTAGAGAAGGTAAAGCAGTAGCTTTTGTTTCTGCTGGTAATACTGGAGCAGCAATGGCTGTCTCTAAATTTATAGTTGGTTCTGCTGAAGGTATAGAAAGGCCTGGAATAGCTGTTGCATTTCCAACAAAAAAAGGTAAACCAACTGTTTTAATAGATGTTGGGGCTAACGTAGATTGTAGACCGAGACACTTGCTATATTTTGCTGTTATGGGACACACTTATGTAAAAGAAATATTAAAAACTTCTGATAATCCCAAAATAGGAATCTTAAGCATTGGGGAAGAAGAAGGAAAAGGAAATGACCTTGTAAAAGATACCTATCCTCTTTTAAAAATGTCTGGACTAAATTTTGTGGGAAATGCAGAAGGTAGAGATATATTTACTGGAGATTTTGATGTAATTGTTTGTGATGGGTTTGTTGGTAATGTAGTTCTAAAAACAAGTGAAAGTCTTGGAATGATTATTTTGGAAATGATAAAACAAGAGGTGCAAAAAAGTTTTCTATCTAAAATTGGAGCTACTTTGATGCTTCCTGCTTTAAAAAGATTTAAGAAAAAGGCAGATTTTGCAGAATATGGAGGAGCTCCACTTCTTGGGACAAAAGGGACGTGTATAATAACCCATGGGAGGGCAGATGAAAAAGCTATAAAAAATGCTTTAAGAGTAGCTTCATATTTTGTTCAAACGAACTTTAATGAAAAACTCATAGAAAATATAAATACTTTATTACCCGAAGGATTAAGAGAATAATGGGTGTGGAAATTCTTGGAGTTGGTAAATACATTCCTCCTAGAGTTTTAACAAATTCCGATTTGGAAAAAATTTTAGATACTTCTGATGAATGGATAATAACGAGAACAGGTATAAAAGAAAGACATATTGCAGAAGAATGGGAAAAAGCTTCAGATTTAGCATTAAAAGCCTGTGAAGAGGCTATAGAAAACTCAAAATTAAACAAAAAAGATATAGAAGCAGTGATTGTTGCAACATCTACTCCTGATATGATATTTCCTTCTACTGCTTGTTTTTTAGCCGATAAATTAGGCTTGAATAAACCTATGGCTTTTGATTTATCTGCTGCATGTAGCGGGTTCATATATGGTCTTACAATTGGAAGTTCATTTTTAAAATCTGGACAGTTTAAAAATGTTTTAGTTGTAGGAACTGAAGTTTTCTCTCAAATCTTAGACTGGTCTGACAGGTCAACTGCTGTGATATTTGGAGATGGGGCAGGTGCAGTTGTTTTGTCATTAACCGATAGCGATAGTGATATACTTTCTGCAGAAATGAAATCTGATGGTTCCCATTGGGGTTCATTAAACTGTCCTGTTGGTGAAAAACTTAGAATGAGAGGCAGAGAAACATTTAAACTTGCTATAAAATCAATGGAAACTGCCTCAAAAAAAGCATTAGAAAAAGCAAATCTTACTTTAGATGATATAAAACTTATAATTCCTCACCAAGCAAATATAAGAATTATTAATGCTATAGCTGAAAGGTTGAATGTTCCTGAAGAAAAAGTATTTAGTAATATTCACAAATATGGCAACACAAGTGCTGCCTCAATTCCTATTGCTTTATATGATGTAATAAAAGAGGGAAAAATTAATAAAGGAGATAATATCTTACTTACTGCCTTTGGTGGAGGGCTTACGTGGGGTAGTATTGTTTTAAGATATTGAAAAAATTTTTATAAAGTAATTCTCATTAGTAAAAAACCCTAAAACAAGAAAATAAATAAGAAAAGTAAATCCTCCTCAAAAATTTGAGTGGGGGATTTACTTAAAGTAGTGCTTTTTTAAAGAATTAAATTTCTTCTTTTTTGAAATCTTCAGGTTTTATAGTCTCAAGCCATTCTTTTAAATCTTCAATATCAATATCAAGATTTTTATCTGCTTTTGCATTTTCTATCACATGAGGTGAAACAAAAATTGGAGCATTACATCTAATAGCCACGTTTATTGCATCCGAAGGTCTACTATCAACTGCTATTTTTTGTCCATTAACATTTAAAACTATTTCTGCATAATAAGTGCTAGACTGTAAATCGTTTATATGTATATATTCTACTTTAGCGTTTAGATTATCAAGTAAATTTTTAATTAAATCATGGGTCATAGGTCTTGGCATTTCTACATTTTCAAGTCTCATTGCAATAGCATTTGCTTCAAATGTTCCTATCCAAATAGATAAAACATCATTATTTTCAATACTTTTTAGAACAACAACTGGCATATTGGTAACTGGATCTAAAGCTATTCCTTGAACTTGCATTTGTATCATAGAAACTCCTCCTTTTTATGCTATAACTTGTGCAAATTTTCCTTCTAAAGAAAACCTATTTGCTTTAGTAATTTCTACATTAACAATTTCTCCTAATAAGTTATGCTTTCCTTCAAAATGGACAAGTTTATTTGTTCTTGTTCTTCCAACTAATTTTCCATCTTTTTCTTCTTCTACAAGAACTTCAACAGTTTTTCCTTCATAAGCTAAATTTTTCTTAAAGGCTATGTCTTTTTGTATATTTATAAGGTCATTCAACCACTTACTTAATATTTTTGGGTTTTCCGTCATAGGAAGCTTTTCTGCAGGTGTTCCTGGTCTTGGCGAATATTTAAATGCAAAAATTTGGTCATACTCTACCTCTTTTATAACTTTAACTGTTTCTAAATAATCTTCATAAGTTTCCCCTGGAAAACCTACAATAATATCTGTTGAAAGAGCTATATCAGGCATATATTTCTTAAGGAGCTCTATTTTTTCTAAATATTCTTTCTGAGTATATCCCCTATCCATAGCTTCTAGAATTTTGTCTGAGCCTGCTTGAATAGGTAGGTGTAAAGCTTCGCAAACTTGTGGTATATCTGCCATTGCTTTTATTATGTCTTCTGTTAAATCTCTTGGATGACCTGTTGTAAATCTTATTCTTTCTACTCCTTCAATATTTGCAACTGCATATAAAAGCTCCCAAAACTTAACATCACCTAAATCTTTCCCATAAGCAGTCACATTTTGACCAATTAGATGTATTTCTTTAACTCCATCTTCAACTAAATATTGAACTTCTTGAATAACCTCTCCAATTCTTCTACTTCTTTCTTTTCCTCTTGTAATAGGAACTATACAATAAGTGCAGTTTTTATCACACCCTCTTATTATTGTCACATATGCAGTATATTTGTTATCTCTAATAGTTGGATATTTATCAAGCTCTGTTTCATTTTCATCAATTTCTTCAATTATTTCTACAGCTTTATTTCCAGCCTGTGCTTCTTCTAAAAGCTTTGGTAAATGATGTATATTCGTCGTTCCAAATACCATATCTATAAAAGGCGCCTTCTGAAGTATCTCATAACCTGCCCTTTGGGCTAAACATCCGCAAACTCCAATTACTGCATCTGGATTTTTGTTTTTTACTTTTTTAAACTCTCCTAAAGCAGATAAAACTTTTTGGTCTGGTTTTTCTCTTACAGAACAAGTATTTACAAGGATTACATCTGCTTCTTCCCAATTTGAAGTAGGTTCATACCCCATAGACTTAAGCATACCTGCCATTTTTTGGGAGTCATTTATATTCATTTGACAACCAAATGTTCTGATATAGAATTTTTTCATTCTTTACCTCATTTAAAAGGTTTTTTATGAAACAATATATTATCCATATTTTTGTTTACAATGTTTAATGATTTTTAACACAAAATGATATACTTTATAGGTCATGACACCAAGTCTTAAAGTATTAAAAGAAACCATAAAAAAGCTTATAAATAAGGGAAATTATTCTGCTTTAGAAAGACTTCTTCAAAAAACTCATAAAGGAGATATTGTTGCTATTTTCAGATATCTTTCTCACTCTGAAAGACTAAAAGTTTTTGAAATTATTATGAAACAAAATCTAGAAAAAGCTTCGGATATACTTTATGACCTTGATGAAGACCTTCAGATTGAAATACTAAGAAGTTTATCTGAAAAAAACGCAATAAGAATTTTATTAACTTTTTCTTCTGGAGAAATTGCGAAACTAATTGATAAACTACCAGACAACATAAAAAAAGGAGTACTAAGCAAACTTGAAGATGAAGAAAGAAAAGAACTGGAAAAATATATATCCTATGGTGAAAACTCAATTGTTCATCTAATTAGTAAAGAATATTTAAAAATTAATGAGAATAAAACTGTAGAAGATGCATTAAATTTAGTTAAAGCTTCTCCACAAGAAGAAGATATTGAGATTATTTATATATATGCTATCGATGATGAAGACCATTTAACAGGAGTTGTTTCATTAAAAGAACTTTTAGTTAGTCCTCCTAACACTCAAGTTAAGGACATAATGGTTAGAGAACCTATATACATAAGAAACAATGCTTCCAAAGAAGAAGTTATTCAGTTATTTAAAAGATATGACCTATATTTACTTCCTGTTGTTGATGAAGAAGAAAAAGTAATTGGTGTTATTTATATAGATGATATACTAGATGCTATAGATGAAAAGAGCACAGAAGAAGTTTTTAAACTAGCAGGTTCCAAAGAAGACGAACTCTTTTATGCTAACCAGGTTTTCAAAATAGTAAAATTAAGACTCCCATGGTTACTTATTACAGTTTTTGGAGAACTTTTAACTGCATTTATAATAAGTTTATTTAATTTAACTATTCAAAAAGCAATTCCTGTTATATTTTTTTTACCATTAGTTGCTGCCGTAAGTGGAAATATAAGTTCCCAATCAGCGATTATTACAGCCCAAGGTTTTTTAACAGGAAAAATTACAGAGAGTAAAAGGGAATTTTTTAGAATTTTACTAAGGGAGTTAAAAATTGCTTTAATTATAGGTTTAATAGTAAGTTTTATAGTAGGATTTATATCTTTTATTTGGCTAAGTAATCATATTCTTGGTGTATTAGTTGGAATTGCATTATTTATAAACATTATTGTTTCTGCATTATTGGGTGGATTTTTACCATTTTTATTAAAACTTTTAAAAAAAGATGTAGCTTTAGCTACAACCCCTTTAACCTTAACTTTGAACGATATCATTGGTATAACTGTTTATTTATCTATTGCAATGTATTTTGTAAATCTTTTTTAAAAACAATCTGTCTTACCTTTCAGAATTTTTCCTGCTCTGTATTTATGTCTACAAAAAGCAAGACCCAAAAAAATCATATAAATAACTGCTGACCAAAAAGAAAGAACATTTACATCGACAACAAATATTGGAAAATAAACCAAAATAACCACAGGGGTAAAAATAAGTAAGCATTTAAAAAAACATTGAAACTTATTATGAATTGATATAAATGGAAGATAAGAAAATAGTCCTATGGATATAATATGCATATAGTTTCCCCAGTAATCATAAATATAAAATATAAAATGAGCTACATATGCAAAAGCTAAAGATACTATTAAAAATATAAAAAACTTGAACATTAACAAACTTACCTTATATATAATGTTGTAAAAGGAGATTATAAGAGGTTTTTGTATGACTAGCAATATTATAGTGCTTGTTTCCGGTGGAATGGATAGTGCTACTCTTTTATGGCTTGCTAAAAAAGAGTTCAATGAGGTGTATGCAATATCTTTTGATTATGGGCAAAAACACAAAATAGAACTTGATTTTGCAAAAGAGCTTGTGAAAATATCAGGAGTAAAAAAACATTTTATCGTTGAAATACCACATCTAAAAGGTATAGAAGGAAGTGCATTAACAGATAAAAATATAGAAGTTCCTTTTGAAGATTATCCAAGCCAACCACCAATAACAACTGTTCCAATGAGAAATTTAAATTTCTTAGCAATAGCTTCATCGTTTTGTGATGTTTATGAGATAGAAAATATAGGGATAGGAATACATTCAATTGACAGTCCTTACCCAGATTGCAGAGCAGAGTTTGCATCTTCAGCAGAGGCAGTTATTAATGCATCATCTGTAATGGTTGCAAAAAAGAAAAATAGAATAAGGGTTTATACACCATTTTTAGGTATGACAAAAGCAGAAGTTTTAAAGTTAGGCTTGCAATTAGGTGTTCCATACGAAAAAACGTATTCTTGTTATAAAGGGACTGTTCCACCTTGTAGAGAATGTGCTACCTGTAGACAAAGGCAAGAGGCTTTTGAAAGCTTAGGACTAAAAGACCCATTTATAAAAAATTTTTAATAAAAAAATTAATATAAGGAGTAAGCTTTGGCAAAAAAAGTAGTAATAGTAGAATCGCCGAAAAAAGCTAGAGAAATACAAAAATTCTTAGGCAAAGACTTCACAGTAAAAGCAACGGTAGGACATTTTAAAGACCTTCCAGAAAAAGAAATGGGAGTAGATTTAGAAACTTTTGAACCAAAGTTTGTCATAAAATCTACAAATCATAAAAAAATGCTTTCTGAAATAAAAAAATTAGCAAAAGATAAAGAAGTTTACATAGCAACAGACCCAGATAGAGAAGGATATGCAATTGGATATTTTATGTATGAAGAGTTAAAGAAAAAAGCAAAAGACATAAAAAGAGCAGAATTTCATGAAATAACAGAAAAACATATAAAAGAAGTAATAAAAAAAGCACCAAAATTTGAAAAAACAAACTTTGGACTATTCAATGCATTTTTAGGTAGAAGAGTAGGAGATAGAATTGTAGGTTATACATTATCTCCCATTGCATCAAAGGAAATTGGAGGGAGATTTTCTGTTGGTAGAGTTCAATCTCCAGCAGTTAGATTAATTGTAGAAAGGGAAAGGGAAATACAAAATTTTAAACCAACTACTTATTATGTTTTAACTGCACTTTTAGAAAAAGATAAAAAACAATTTGAAATAACTTATGAAAAGCAAAAGATAGAAAAAAAAGAAGAAGCCCAAAAGATTTTCGATGATATTTCAAAGGAAAATTTTGCAATTACTAAAGAAATTACACAAAAAGAAGTAAAACAAAAACCCAAACCACCAT
>DTZN01000074.1 GCA_012961365.1 Hydrogenothermaceae bacterium | reverse complement strand
CTTATCCCTAAAACATCATTATTATTATCAACATAATTTATGGCATTTGTAAAAATCACAGGAACTAGTGGCCAACCATATATCGCATGTTTTGCATTAAGACTAATAGACGAAACAAATTTTCAAAAAGCAGAAAAAGAGATAGAAAAAATAAAATCTTATAGAAAAGAAGCTATAAAAAACCTTCCTTTTAAAGAAAGAATAATAAAAATAATAAGCGATATATATACGGGAGTTTAGTTAACTATCAAACTCCCCTTTATTTAATTTTTCCCTTAAAACTCTTTTTAATACTTTTCCTGTCGCGTTTTTAGGTAGTTCTTCTAAAAAGTAAAAATGTTTAGGTATTTTGTAGTTCGCTAATTTATCCTTTAGAAAGCTTTTTAGCTCAGAAACTGTAAGCTCCTCATCTTCTTTAAGCTGAATAAAAGCTACTGGTATTTCACCATGAATTTCATCTTTTTTCCCAACAATAGCAACAGCTTCTACAGCAGGATGCTTTGCGATTTCTTCTTCTATTTCTCTAGGATAGATGTTAATACCTTTTGAAATAATAAGGTCTTTTTTCCTATCTACTATGTATAAAAATCCTTCCTCATCTATATATCCTAAATCCCCAGTTAAAAGCCAACCATTTATTATTGTTTGCTCTGTAGCTTCTGGATTTTTATAATATCCTTTCATTATATTATCACCTTTAACTATAATTTCTCCTACTTCTCCAGTGGGAACTTCTATAAGTTCATCATTAACTATTTTTACATCATAGTCTGGTAAAGGAAGTCCCACAGACAAAGGTTTTTGTTTTTCTAATCTATTAAATGAAACAACAGGTGACGCTTCAGATAAACCATATCCTTCAAGTAAGGGAACTTTTGGAAATTTTTCTCTCATTTTTTTTAGTGTTACTTCAGGAAGTGGCGCCCCTCCAGAAACAAATGCTCTAAGTTTATTAAACCACATAAAATACCAAGGTAGTTTAGCTTTAGATAAAGCATTATAAACTTCAGGAACTCCCATAAATATAGTAACTCTCTTTAATAAAACTTGCTTTAGTATATTTGAAAATGGGAATATAGACTTAATAACAACTATAGGAGCACCTATATAAAGTGGTAATAAAACTGTAGCTGTTAAAGTAAATGTATGAAACATTGGAAGATAAACAATAAATCTATCTTTATGGGATAAGGAAACTAATTTTGCAATATTAACTATATTTGAAAATACATTCTTGTAAGAAAGCATTACCCCTTTTGGTTTTCCTGTTGTTCCTGAAGTGTATATGATTACTGCTATATCTTCTAGAGTAGCTTGTAATACCTTTTCTGGGCCTAGTTTGTCGACAGTTTTTCCGGCTAGTGGGCGTATAGCCGCGCCTATAAGCCCAGTTGCAAAAAGCGTTAAAGCATACATTACATTGTCTCGTCCGAGTTCAACATATAGAGTTGAAAGGTAGATTGAGCCTATTATCTCGGTCATGTAGAGGATAGAAGTTGAGAGAGCGATTACGTAAAGTAGCGAACCACAGTTACTCTGCCACGAAATCCTACGCCTAGGATACTCTGTTGGAAGGTACAACATGTATAGTGTGTAAGAAACCG
>DTZN01000073.1 GCA_012961365.1 Hydrogenothermaceae bacterium | reverse complement strand
TTTAGCAAAATATTATTTTCAATGTAAAGTAAAAATTAAATAAAAATAAAAATTAAAATATACTTTCCAAAAAACAATAATGGAAGAGATATGATGATAGATGCACCATCACCAGTAGATAATGAACAATTAAAAGAATTGAGTTTAAATTTTTTATGCGCAAGTATAAATATAGCTTAGAAAGTGTTATATCTGTAAAGTCTGTTAAAAATTGTTTTGGTTTATATATATTTAAAACTTCAGGAATGATTAAATCATCTTTTTTTTTAAAAAATCATCAAATCTATCTAAAGCTTGAAAGCTATATTTTTTTTCATATTCAGAAGGTGTTATAGAAGCAGTTTGAGGAATTATTAGCTGAAGTAAACCAACTTCTTCTAGTTTTTCTATAGTTTTTTTTGAATGCTCTTTATCAAAAATTTTTAAAACTTCATCTCTAATTTTTTCAATTGGACTAATTTTTATAAGCTCTTTGTTTTCTTTTATCCAGTTTTCAAATTCTTTGTTTAGTGTAAAATTTAGTTCTTGAGAAAACCTATAGCCCCTTAAAATTCTAACTGGGTCTTTTTTTATATTTTCTATTGATACAGGTCTTATTATTCCTTCGTTTAAGTCCTTTAGCCCATTTGAAGGGTCAAAAAGAATTGTTTGAGATGCTCCCATTGAAGTTGCATCATCAAAAAGTATTGCCATTGCATTAATAGTAAAATCTCTAGTTAGCAAGTTCTCGTTTAATTTGTCTACTATTTTTAATTCTTTTTCTTGGAAGTCTAAATTTGAGTTTAAAATATCAGAAATATCCATAAATGAAAAATCAAATCTATACCTTGTGTTTCCTTCTGTAAAAACAATAGAAGCTACTGTAGTTTCTTTTTCAAATTTAAATATATCCCCTTTACCTAAAATCATTTGAAGGTTTTTAACTATCTCCCAAGGGTCTGTTGTAACTAATAAATCTACATCAACTTTATTGCCTATTTCTCTGTTTAAAAGTCTATCTCTTATCCATCCTCCAACAATAAATGCAACTGTTTCTCTCTTTAAAGCAGATGCAATTTTGTCAAAATAAGAATTATAAAAAAGAAGTCCATGAACATACTTAGTATTTATATTAAACTCTTCTCTTTGTTCCTTTGGAGTGTTTTGCCTATTTAATATTTTTTCTAAAAGCTTTTCTATTCCAAACATTTACGTTCCATGCTCCCAACTTGATAGATATTCTTTTTGCTCATCTGTAAGTTCATCTATTGTTATCCCCATTGCTTTTAATTTTAGCCTTGCTACTTCAAAATCAAGTTCATCTGGAACTTTGTAAACTTTTGGCTCTAATTTTCCTTTATTTTTAACTAAATATTCAGCAGATAAAGCTTGATTTGCAAAAGACATATCCATAACCTGTGCAGGATGCCCTTCTGCTGCTGCTAAGTTTACAAGCCTTCCTTCTGCTAGGATATAAATTTTTCTTCCATCACTTAACGTATATTCATCTACAAAATCTCTAATTTTTCTTTTTGAAACTGCCATTTCTTCTAATGCTTTTATGTTGATTTCAACATCAAAATGCCCTGAATTTGAAACTATACAACCGTCTTTCATATTTTCAAAATGGTGTTTATCAACAACATTTATATTTCCTGTAACTGTTACTATAAAGTCTGCCAGTTTTACAGCTTCAATCATAGGCATTACTCTAAAACCATCCATTCTCGCTTCTAATGCTTTAAGGGGGTCAACTTCTGTAATAATTACATCTGCTCCCATACCTTTTGCTCTCATTGCAACGCCTTTACCACACCAACCATATCCAGCAACAACAAAGGTAGAACCTGAAAGTAATCTATTAGTTGCTCTTAAAATTCCATCTATGGTTGATTGACCTGTTCCGTATCTATTGTCAAATAGATGTTTTGTATAGGCATCATTTACTGCAATTACAGGAAATTTTAAAACTTTATCTTTTTCCATAGCTTTAAATCTAATTACACCTGTTGTTGTTTCTTCTGTTCCACCAATTATATTATCTATTAACTCTTGTCTTTTTTGGTGAAGTGTTGATATTAAATCTCCTCCATCGTCCATTGTTATATTTGGTTTTTTATCTAAGACTGCATAAAGATGTTTATAGTATGTATCTTTGTCTTCCCCATGTATTGCAAATACAGGTATGTTAAATTCTTTAACAAGTGCTGCAGCTACATCATCTTGAGTAGAAAGAGGGTTAGATGCTGTTAAATAAACATCTGCTCCACCTGCTTTTAGAGTTATCATTAAGTTTGCTGTTTCTGTTGTTACATGAAGACATGCACTAATTGTTAATCCTTTTAAAGGTTTTTCTTTTTCAAATCTTTTTCTTATTTGTCTTAAAACAGGCATATCTTTTTTAGCCCATTGAATTCTAAGTTTTCCTTTTTCTGCCAAAGATAAATCTTTTACATCAAAATCCATTTTTGCCTCTTTACACCTTGAAAATATTAAAAAACATTCTAACATTTTATAATTAAATAAATCAAAATAAAGAGGGATTTATGATTACCGAGAATATTCCAGAAAATTTTAAAGCTGGCTTTGTTGCATTAGTTGGAAGGCCAAACGTTGGTAAATCCACACTATTAAATAGTATCCTTGGAACGAAACTTTCTATAACAAGTCCAAAACCGCAAACTACCAGAATGAGAATTTTAGGAGTAAAACATGATAAAGATGCCCAGATTATCTTTTTAGATACTCCCGGAGTTCAAAAAGGAAAAGATATATTAACCAAAACGGTAGTAGAAAGTGCTGTATCTTCAATGGAAGAAGCAGATTTAATTGCTATGGTAATTGACGCAACTACTGGTTGGACAAAAGATGATGAAAAAATATTAGAAAATTACTTAAAAAAATTTAATAAACCTGCAATTTTAATAATAAACAAAGTAGATAAAGTAAATAAAGAAAGTTTATTGCCTCTTATAGAGCAAGTATCAAAAAAATTTAATTTTAAAGAAATAATTCCAACATCCGCAACAAAGAAAGTAAATCTTGATAGATTTTTAGAAGTTTTAAAGAAATATCTTCCAAAATCTCCACCACTGTTTCCAGAAGACCAAATTACAGATTTACCACTAAAGTTTTATGTTGCTGAAATTATAAGAGAAAAAGCCTTCAATATTTTAAGAGATGAACTTCCTTACTCAGTAGCTGTAGAAGTTGAAAGTATTAGAGAAGGAGATAGGAATAAAAATTTACTTCTTATAGATGCAATTTGTTATGTTGAAAAAGAAAATCACAAAAAAATAGTGATTGGAAAAAAAGGACAAACTTTAAAGAAGATTGGAAAAATGGCAAGGGAAGAATTAGAACAACTTTTAGGTAAAAAGGTTTATTTAAACCTTTGGGTTAAAGTAAAAGAAAGATGGAAAGAAGACATTAGGCTTCTTAAAATGCTTGGTTATCAGTATATTTCATAACCGAAAATATTGTTTTATGGGAAGTATTTCTGTAGGCTTTCCTGTCTTTGTTATGCTTCCTTTTTCTATATAAAAAACTTTATTTGTAAACTTTGATACCTCAAAAATATCATGACTTACTAAAATTGTATAAAAACCTATATCTTTTGATAATATTTTTAATTCTTCGTATATTTCAAACTTTGTTTCAAAATCTAAAGCTGTAAATGGTTCGTCTAAAAGTAAAACATCTGGTTTTCTTGCTATAGCTCTTATTAATGATACTTTTTGTTTTTCCCCTCCTGATAAATTTTTAGGTTTTCTATTTAATAGTTTTTCTATATTTGCTATTGATACCAATCTTTCAAAAAATTTTTCATCTTTTTTAGACATAGCATATCTTATATTTTCCTCAACACTCATATTAGGAAATAGTGCTGGTTGTTGGAAAACAAAACTTATACTCCTTTTTTGAGGTGGTAAATTTATATTTTTTTCTGATGAAAACCAAGTTATATCTTTAAAGACAACCTGTCCTTCATCAGGAGTTTCAAGCCCTGCGATGCATCTTAGAATTGTAGTTTTCCCACTCCCAGATTTTCCAAATATACTTACAAATTTTTCATTTACTATAAAATCTATATCTATTTTAAGTTCTAGTAAACTCTTTTTAAGTTTAACTTTTATCATTTTAACTCTGTAATTCTTTTATTTAACAAATAAACAAGGAAAATAGTTATAAATGACACGATAATCAAAACCAAAGCATATTTATTTGCTAAACTGTAATTTAGTGCTTCAACTTCTTCATAAATTGCAATAGATGCCACTTTAGTTTCACCTGGAATAGAACCTCCAACCATCAAAACAACTCCAAATTCTCCAACTGTATGGGCAAATGTTAAAACAATAGCTGTAATAATAGAACTTTTTATATTTGGAGCTATAACTTTGAAAAATGTTTCAATTTGAGATTTTCCAAGGGTATATGAAGCTTCTATTAAATCTTTGGGAAAACTTATTAATGCAGAATGTATTGGTTGAACCATAAATGGCAAACTATACACGATAGATGCTATAACTAACCCTTCAAATGTAAATGCAAGATTTATTTTACCTAATAAAACTAAAAAGTAAAATCCTAAGACAGTAGGAGGTAAAACTAGAGGAAGTGCTATTACTGCTTCAAAAAATGTTTTAAGTTTAAAATTTTTAAATGCAAGCAAAATAGCAATAGGAAACCCTATAAAAAGTAATAAGACAGTAGTAATAAAGGCAAGTTTGAAAGTTATATAAAGAGTTTCTACAAAACTACTTTCCATTTATCTCATATCCATAATTTTTAAAAATTTGCTTTGATTTTTCAGATAAAACAAAATCAAAAAATTCTTTTGCTTCTTTTTTATCAGATATTAAAACTATTCCTTGTTCTATAGGAGAGTAAGTATTTTTGTCAATTTCTATCCAATAACCTTTTTTTGCATAAGCAAAAATAGAGGATTTAGAGGTAAATCCTAAATCAACAAGTTTTTTAATAATATACTGGTTAACCTGTGAGACACTTTCCCCTAAAACAAGTTTGCTTTTTACATCTTTATACATTTTGAAAAAATGTATAGCCTCTAAAGCCCTTTTTCCATAAGGAGCAATTTTAGGATTAGCAATGGCAATTTTTTTGGCAGTTTTTAAAGAGTTTATATTTAAATTTTTGATTTTAAAACTCCATAAAACCAAAACCCCATAAGCATAAACTTTTGGTTTAGTTTTAGCAACTTTATTTTCATATAAAATTTGTGGATAATACATGTCGGCAGATAAAAAAACATCATAAGGAGCACCATTTAAAATTTGTGATGCTAATTTTCCTGAAGAAGATACTATGAGATTTATTTTTATATTTTTATATTTTTTTTGAAACTCTTTAACAACTTCTTTTAAGGCAAAACCTGCATTTGCAGAAACTGCAATATTTAAAACTTGAGCAATTGAGAAGTTTACAAAAATTAAAAATAAAAATAAAACTTTTTTCAAAAAAGTCTACCTGCTAAAATATTGGTATTTAACAATTATTTTAACAAAGGTGAATATTGATAACAAAAGAGAGAGTTAAAGAAATATTATCTAAATTTACAGAAAAAAATATTTTAGTGGTTGGCGATTTAATTCTTGATAAATACCTATGGGGAGAAGTAGAAAGAATTTCTCCAGAAGCTCCTGTCCCAATTGTTGATGTAAAAAAAGAAACTGTTAACCTAGGTGGAGCTTGTAATGTTGCTTGGAACTTATCTAGTTTAGATATAAAAACTACTATAGCAGGTGTTGTTGGAAAAGATGAAAATGCAAAAATTTTAAAAAATTTACTAAAAGAAAAAAATATAAACACAATTTTAATAGAAGATGAAAACAGACCAACCACAGAAAAAACAAGGGTAATTGCAGTTAGTCAGCAACTGCTTAGAATAGATAAAGAAAGTAAAGAAAAATTAAGAGAAGAAGTAAGAGAAAAATTAATTAAAAAGCTAAAGGAACAAGCTCAAAACTTTGATGCAGTAGTAATTTCCGACTATGGTAAAGGTGTAATCTCAAGAGATATCATAAAAGTTTTCCTAGAAGAAAACATCCCTGTTTTTGTTGACCCAAAACCTTCCCATTTTGAATATTACAAAGATATAACAATAATGACCCCTAATAGAAAAGAGGCTTATGGATTAATAAAAGCTGAAAAAGAAACTCCGCTAGAAGAAGTAGGAAAAACTATTATGGAAAAATTAAATCTGAAAAACCTTTTAATTACACTTGGAGCAGAAGGAATGGCTTTGTTTACAGAAAACAAAATAACCAGAATACCTGCAAAAGCCAAAAAAGTTTTTGATGTAACAGGTGCAGGAGACACTGTAATATCTGTTTTAACAGCCTGTAAAGTTAGTGGTGCAACTTGGGAAGAATCGGCAATTTTGGCAAATTATGCTGGGAGTTATGTTGTTGGTGAAATAGGAACAGTAGCAATAAATAGGGCAACTTTAATATCTTTAGTTTTATAAATGATATAATAATTTTGCTTTTAAACCTGTTTGCGAGGTGTTTGTATGCTTATAAAGTTTTATATTAAGCCTAGAAAAGGTGTTTTAGACCCTCAAGGTAGAGCTGTTGCAGAAAATTTAATATCTTTGGGATTTAATGCAGTTAAAGATGTAAAGGTAGGAAAATATATAGAAATTTACGTTGATGAAACAGACAAAGAAAAAGCAATAGAAATTGCAAAAAATATGGCAAAAAAAGCAATTGTAAATGAGATTATTGAAGATTACGAGTTTGAAATTGTGGAGGAATGAATGAAATTTGGAGTTGCAGTATATCCCGGGTCTAATTGTGATTATGATACATACAGAGTTATAAGGGATGTTTTAAAAGAAGATGTAGAATTTATAGATTATAGAGAAACTTCTATTAAGGGATTTGATTGTATAATTTTGCCAGGTGGATTTTCCTTTGGAGATTATCTTCGTCCAGGAACACTTGCTTCACATACTCCATTAACAAATGCAGTTAAAGAATTTGCAGATAAAGGTGGCCTTGTTATAGGTATATGTAATGGATTTCAGATATTAACAGAAGCCCATTTACTACCTGGAGTTTTAATGCCAAATTCCCACGGAAAATTTGTTTGTAAGCACCAATATATAAGAGTAGAAAATAACGAAACTCCATTTACAAACCAGTGCGAAAAAGGACAAGTATTAAAAATACCAATAGCTCATCATGATGGTAATTATTTTGTAGATAAAGATACTTTAAAACAAATGGAAGATAACGGTCAAATTGTTGTTAGATATTGTGATAAAGATGGGAATATTACAGAAGATGCAAATCCAAATGGCTCTATTTTAAATATAGCTGGTGTATGCAATAAAAATAAAAATGTATTTGGGCTAATGCCTCACCCAGAAAGAGCCGCAGAAAGTATATTAAAAACTAACGATGGGCTTTATATACTAAAATCTATTGTAAATTCCTTTTAAGAAGTTCATCTATTATTTTTTCTAGCTTTTCCTCCTCTTTTTTTCCGTATACCAATTTAAAAATTGTTAAATCTTTATTAATAAAATAAGTCGTAGGAACTCCTATTACTCTATATTTATAAACTATTTTGTTATCATTACCCCCAAGTAATACTGGAATATCAAATCCCCATTCTTTTTTTCTTTGTTTAACCTTTTCTATACTATTTGTAAATAAAACAATTGCATAAAAATTTATCTTATTTTTGTATTTATGATAAAACTTATTCAAAATAGGTAATTCTTCTTTACAACTTGAGCAGTTCAAAGACCAAAAAACTAATATAGAAGGTTTCCCTTTTAAATCTTCTCTTGAAATAATTTTTCCATCTTCTCTTTTTAATTCAAAATTAGGTATTTTTTTTAACCCTGCAAAAGAAATAGAAAAAACAAACAAGGAGATACTTAAAACTTTTATAAATTTTCTCATGTATCTCCTCTTTTTTTGTATTTTCCAAATAAACTACCTACTGTTAAAGAAGAAACTACTTTTGATATTTCTTCATCTGTTATATCTGGTTTATTTAAAAACTCTTCTAAATCTGTATAATGTATTTCTCTTTTTGCAATTCTATCTAAAATCCATTTTAAATCTTTGTCCTCAACATTAGAAGCTATTTCTTGTATTTCTTTTGAAAACTCTTGCTGGTCTTTTACTTGATATTCAATAGCTTTAGATTCATCATCCACTTTTTCAACTTTTGGTAGTTCAACATTTGGTTTTGCTTTCATTTTTGTAATTTCCTCTGCTATCCAGCCAAAATGTTTCATTTTATCAATTGCCCTTTGCTCTATTTCATCACTTAATATAGGATTTTTATGCCTTAACATAAATGATTGATAAAGGCTTTCTAATATCTTTTCATATTGTTTATGTAGATATTTATTTAGTATTTGTATAATTTTCATTTTATTTTCATCTATGATAGATGCTTCACCATTATTTGCTATATGCTCTTTTGCTTTTTCTTGTAGTTTTTGAAATATGTGTAAATGTGCTGTTTCATCATTTATGGCTCTTTCTATTATTCTTTGGACTTTTTTGTTAGAAATATCTTTTAACTGCCTTTCGTATTCGTCTATAGCCATTTTTTCCGCATCAATATTAAATTGTATTAACTCAACAGGCAAAGGAGCCTCTAAAAAAACGGAAGCCCTTTTATCTATAGATGGAATACCACCTAAATCAACAACTGCGTGGGCAAACATTCTAAGATGTTTCATTTCTTCCCTTGCAATTTCTTCAAGTTCTGCTTCGATTTCTTCTTCTTTTATTGTATATGCGTGAAATAAATATTGGATAATAGCTGAATGTTCTAAAGTTATATTGTAATTTAAATAGTCTATTGCCTTTTTTATTTCTATGTCCATTTTACACCCTCCATTATTTTGCTGTGCAAATTGACTGTGGGTTTTTTATTCTGAATGCAATAAGTTCAAAAACCCTAAAATAATGTTCCATATTATCATATGCAATATAAGCAGTGATTATATCTTGGGCTACAAATAAATCCATATTTTCTATACCTGTAGATAATGCAACTGCTGTTCCTTCTGGAACTGCATATGTTGAGAAAACTCCAAAATCAAAAAGTTCTTTTATTTGATTTATTTCTAAAACTCCACTATTTCCAAATAATCTAAATGCTTTTGAATAATCTTTGGGATTTAATATGAAAACAAGATTTGAGTTAAAACCTTTAGAATTCAACGTTTCTATACATTTTACTGCTGTTTCAAAAATACCTCCCTCTTTAGAAAAATCTTCCTTTTTTATATCATTTCTACCTTCTATATTTAGTATTCCCGGATAACCTAAAGAAGTATCTCCATTAAAAATAAATTTATCTTCTGCAACAGCTACTTCTCTTGCTGCTGCAGCTGCTATACTAAAATCTAATGGAAGACCTAATTTTTTGCTTGTTTCAATATCTCTCCAGTGTATTTTAAAATCTTTATAAATTTGGGGAATTGGTAAAAACTTTCTTTCTTTAACTTTTACAATATCACATTCATTATCTTCAAAAAGTCCACAAGCACCATTTTCAGTTTCTGAGATTATATCATAAGGAATTGATTGTATGGCTGGGTCTGCAGATATTGTAATTTCTATAAATCTTCTTCCAACTAGATGATTTTTTGCAGTATTAATGACAACATTATCAAGCTCATTCCACTGGGAAGGGCTTAAAGGTGCTTCTTCTCTGTGTAGAAATTCCATTGTATTATCCTCCTTTTTTTAATAATAGTTATTAATTTAGTTATTTTAAATTTAATGGCAAAATGATAATTGTCAATTTAATTTATAATAAGATTTGGTTAAAAACCATTTACGAGGAAAAGTTATGGAGAATAAAATAGTTACCACATCTGTTAAATATCCATTTCAAAACTTTTATGAAGCTATAGAAAAAAATGCAAAACATTTAAAAAATAAACCAATAATTTTTGAAGATGATATAAAAATTTCCCATATACAGTTAAAAGAATATGTAGATTCCTTTGCAAAATATCTAGAACTTTTAGGAGTAGGAAAAGATGATAAAGTCGCCATTTTAATGACAAACTCAAAAGAATTCATAATTTCATTTCTGGCAATTGGTAAACTTGGAGCAGTTCCTGTTCCTATTAATACATTTTTGAAAAGGAATGAAATTGAATATATCATAAAAAATAGTGATTCTAAAATTCTAATAACTCAAGAAAAGTTTAAAGATGAACTAAAGGGAATTTTACACAGTATTACAAGCTTAAAAAAAATAATATGGTCTGGAGATGTAGATTCAATTTTAGATGCATGCAGATATGACGTCTTTACGGAAATTTTTCGAAAGGCTCAA
>DTZN01000072.1 GCA_012961365.1 Hydrogenothermaceae bacterium | reverse complement strand
GTCATACCAAAGTTTCCAAGTTCAGAAATAGCTTCTTTAACTTCATCGAGTTTAAAAGGTTTAATAATAGCTTCTATTTTTTTCATAACTAATCCTCCTGGATGTTTATTTTCAAATAGGGATTAAACAAAATTCATGCCAGATTTATAAAGCTTTAAATAGGCTAATAGTACCTGTATATTTTTATTTATTTAGTGCTTTAATCACAAAAATGTATTTACAATTTTGTTATTTGGTATATAAAACTTTAGTGTTTAGGAGTTTTTTGTTGGCATAGTTATTGCTTTACAATTATAATAGCTATTAAAAATTGGATAATTTTAATGGTGAATAAATGATAGAGTTCTTGAAAAAAGTAGGTGTAGGTAAAGATAAAGCAAAAGACTTATCTTATGAAGAGGCATATGAAGTAAATAAGAAAATATTAGATTTAAGTGTCACAGATATTCAGATAGGGGCATTTTGGTCTGCTTTAAGAATGAAACATTCTACATTAGAGGAACTGTCTGCATTCTTAGACTCTCTAAAAGAAGAAACCAATTTTATTGAAACAGGAGATTTAATTCCTATTGATATAGCTATTGGATATGATGGGAAAAATAGAAGTATCCATATATTGCCATGTGCTATTTTTATATCCGCAGGAGCAGGCGCTAAAATTGTTGGACATGGAGCTTCAAATATTCCTTCTAAATTTGGTATTACTTACCATGAAATATTAAATGCTATGGGGTGTTCTTACCTTTCTTTTGCAGATGATATTTTGAAATCCTTAGAGCTTTCTGGATTTGCTTTTTATCATCAAAAGTTTTTAAATCCAAAACTGTATAGATTACTTTCTAAAAGGCAAGAATATGGGCTTAGAAGTTATTTAAATACTGTGGAAAAATTATTAAATCCATTTAAAACAACAAAAGTTTTAATAGGAGTTACCCATTCTAATTTTATAGATAAATATATACAACTTGCATTTTATAGTGGGTTTAAAGATATATTTGTTGTAAAAGGATTAGAAGGAGGTATTGAACCATTTCCAAATAAGGAGACTAAGGTTTACACTAGCAAAATATTTTCTATATCTATTTTCCCTAAAGATTTAAAAGAAAAAGTTGATTTATCTAAAGATTTATCTGTAGAAGAAAATGCAAAGCTTTGTTTATCAATACTTAAAAATGAGGATAATCCTTTTAAGGATTGGGCTATAATAACTGCTGGTCTTATAATATATGCTTATGGTCTAGAAAGTGATATATCCAAAGCAACTAAGCTTGCAGAAGAAAGTTTAAGAACAGGTTCGGCATTGGAAAGTTTTGAAATATACAAATCTTTATCTTCTAAAGCTACTTTTTGAAGGGAATTTTATACTTTTCTATTCTGTATCTTACTTGTCTAGGTGTCATGCCTAGTATTTTTGCTGCTTTTTTTACTACATAACCGCTTTCTTCAAGAGCTTTTATAATAGCTTCTTTTTCTAATTGCTCTACAGTTTTTGGAAGTTGTTTTTCCACAATTTTTTCATTTTTAATTAATATTTCTTTATTTGGTTTTTCTAGCATTTTATTTTTTAAATCAGATGGTAAGTCTTTTACATCTAAAACTGGTGATTTAGCTAGAATAACCATTCTTTCTATAGTATTTTGAAGTTGTCTAACATTTCCTGGCCATTGGTATTGGATAAATAAATCTATGAGTTTTTTAGATATTGTTAGTTTTTTACCATAGGTTTTATTAAATTTATCTAGAAAATAATAAACTAAAACAGGTATATCTTCTTTTCTTTCTCTTAGTGGTGGTATGTGAATAGGAATTACATTTAATCTATAGTATAAATCTTCTCTAAATGTTCCTTCTATAACCATTCTTTCAAGGTCTTTATTTGTTGCTGCAATAATTCTAGCATCTACTTTTATTGGAGAGCTTGAGCCTAGTCTTTCTATTTCTTTTTCTTGTAGCACTCTTAGTATTTTTGCTTGAAGGGATAATGGCATATCTCCTATTTCATCTAAAAATATACTTCCACCATTTGCTAATTCAAATTTGCCTTTTTTTGTTTTATTTGCCCCTGTAAATGCCCCTTTTTCATATCCAAATAGTTCACTTTCTAGCAAATCTTCAGGAATAGCCGCACAATTTATTTTTATAAATGGTTTATCAGCTCTATCTGATAACTGATGTATCGCTTTTGCGAAAACTTCTTTTCCTACTCCACTTTCTCCTGTAATCAATACTGTTGCAGGGGTATTTGCTATATTTTTAATAGTTTCGATAATTTCTAATATTTTAGGACTCTTTGCTACTATTCCTTCTACCTTTGTTTTGGAAACAATTGCATTAAGCTGATTTTGTAGATAATTTTTTTCTTCTTCTATTTTTCTTTTTTCTTCTTCAAAATCTAAATATAGTTTTAAATAGCTTCCTAGTATATTTGCTATCATTGTTAAAAATTCTGTATGTATGTTTATAGGTTCTTTAGGAGTATATTCTTTATCTACTGCTAAAACTCAAATGACTTTTTCTTTTATTTTTATTGGAACTGCTATGAATGTAAATTTCTCCCCATTTTTATCTAAATTTCTATTTAGTTTATTTAAAAATTGTTTTTCTTTTGATACATCAGGTATAACTATAGGAACTCCATATTTCCAAACTTTTCCTGTAATTCCTTCTCCTTTAGAATATGTTAAATCTAAGTCTCCAATATTTTCTAATTTTCCTGTAATTGGATTTTCAAGATTTACAAAAACATGTTTATATCCTAAGTATGAAATAAGCAAATTAACAATATATTCAAGGTTCTTTTTTATATCCTGTGAAGATGACAAAGCTTTACTTATGTTGTAAATTACAGATAACTGTATTTTTTCTATCAATTTACCAATTACAATTTTGTTATTTTATGATTAAGTTATTATCTTACATTAAACTTAAACTTTAATCAAAATAAAGAGGACAGGAAGGGAGATGTTATTATTCCTTCTTTAAGTGTAAGAGGAGAAATGTATAATCCTTACCTGTCCTCTTAAAAATAAAAAACAAAAATGTAATGGTAATAAAAAAATAAATAAAATAATAATAAAAATAATAAAAAAAGAAAAAGGAGAGCAAGATGAAAATATACGGCTGCGATGTAGGAGCAAAAAATATTATACTTCACGATGAAAAAAATGCATATAATATTTCCACCCCATCAGAAGCTAAAGAAATAATTAATGAAAAATGTATTATAGTCCTCGAACAAACAGGAGCATACGGAAGCCGCTGGGCAGAAATCTTCACCTCTATAGGATGTAAAGTATTTATAGCAGATGGAAGAGACTTTAAAAACTACCGCTTAGCACATTCAAGAAAAAAAGATGACCGCTTAGATGCTTTTTATCTTAGAAAATACTACCTAGAAAAAGAAAAAAGAACAAAATTAAGACCCTACAACCCACATCAGATTTATATCAGAGCCTTAATACGACAACACATAAGAAACGAAAAAGACATCACCAAACACACCAACCGACTAAAACAATACCTTGCAATGATTTTTCCCTTTGAAGAATATCACCTTCTTAGTAGAAGCAAATTTTTTAAATCTTTAACATCTATTGAAAAAAAACTAAAACAAACCCCTCATACACTTTCAGACATTGCACTTACAGAACTCAAAAAATTAAAAATAGCATTAGAAGAAAATCAAAAACTAGAAAAAGAAATAATATCAATCGCAAAGAACCATCCCGGTTATGAAATCCTCAAAACCTTCCCAATAGGAGACCTTCAAATTGCAACACTCTTAGCATACTCATGGGACATCAAAGACTTTAAAGACAAAGATAAATATATCGCTTATACACTTATGGGAGCAAACTTAGAGCAATCAGGGACAAGCATATATAAAGTAAAAACAGACAAAGCAAGAACCGAAATAAAAGGTATTTTTTATACCCTTTACATGCAAGCCCACAGAAGAACCCAAAAATGGACCCACCCCTTAAGACCCCTAACAGAGTTTATAAAAGACCTCGTCAACGCAAAACACAATTTTAAAAAACGCTATATCAAATTTCTATCTAGATTTTTAGAACTAACATTCTTTGCAAGAAAATACAATCTAAACTTTGAAGAAACTTTAAAGCTAAAAATAACAAGATTAGAAAAAGAGCTTATCAGTTTAAAAGAAAAAGAAGAACTAACACAAAACAAAATCTATAAACTTTATAGACTAACAAGAGCAATCAATACATACAAACAAATACTAAATTTTGCACTTGCGCAGGGTAAAGATATTTCCTACCTCTCACAAAGAAAAGAGGAGGAACGACAGGTTTATTTGCGTCAAATTAAAAACAAAGAAGAAAAAACAAAAAAAGAAAAAACAAAAAAAGGAGGTAAAACAAATGAGAATTTACACAAGAAAAGAACTAGCAAAAGAACTAAAACAGATACTATCAAAACAACAAATAGAGCTAAGCACAAAAGAAATAGAAGAAGTAATATTAAGTCTAATGAAATTTCTAGAAGAGAAATTGAAAAACTTCGAAGATATAAGAGTAGAGCTAAAACCCTACGGAGCATTCATGACAAGAAACAGAAAACTACCCCCGACACCGAATAAAACAAAAAATGCACACAAAGGAGGAGAAAGAACTTATATATTCTTCAAATCAGGAAAAAAATTAAAAATCGACATTGTAGCACTATGAAACAAAAAGCATTTCTATTTTTCATCTTCACTTTACTTTTTTCATTTTTTATATACGCACAAGATAACACACAGAATAATGCATGCATAAAAATAGTAAAGCTACTCACACCAAAAGCCTCAAAAATACAATTTAGAATTTCCGCATATGCAAAGTTGCAAAAAGACATACAAGGACAAAGCCAACTTGAAGCACCTGTCAATACAGGTATTAGAATAGATATCCCCATATACGACACAAGAGAAAAACTAGTGTGGGATGATGTAAAGGCCTCCGAAGCTGTATGGCTACTCTACAAAGGAAGAGTTGACTTCTACACAATTGTACGAGCTTTCTCTCTCGGTCTATTAGGTGTAAAACGGAATAGACGCCTAGTCCCAACAAGATGGGCTATAACTGCAGTTGATAGTGCAATAGCAACAAAACTGCTTGAGATAATTAAGTTCGAGAATAAGGTTGTAGACTATATCGAGGTTTACACTGCATCATACATTGGAAACAAGTTCATCATAATACTCTTTCCAGGCCCCTATAGACTTGAAATGGTTGAAATATGGCATCCTTCCACAATCTGGACACAAAATGCAGGACAACCCGTATTACATTGGGTTAGAGAGGATAAGCCCAATAGGTTTACAGAAATTGACGGAGGCATGATGGCTGCACGACTATCTATTCTAGAACATCTTGCAAGGAGAAAAAGACAAGCCAGCGTACTCATAGTGCGCGAAATAACGCCAGACTACTATGCACCTGTTGGAAATTGGCATATTCGCTTAACAACAGCCCATGCTCTATCACAGCCTATGCTAAAATCAAACAATCTAAAAGAAGCTATTGAATTACTAGGTACAAGCCTAAAGGACAAAAATCTCTTAAGCACAATAATTGAAAGGTCGAGGATTTTCGACAGACTCTACAATCAAAAGAGACTAGATCACTACTTCTAGACAAAAACGCTTCAGACCAATAAACCGAAATACTACCACAATAAAAATCTTAGTATGGAGAATTGACATGCCCCAACTCTCAACAGGTCTCGTAATAGCCGGCGCATACGCTGACAAACTTAGACGCGTACTCTTTGCCCAACTTCGCGACAAGATAAAGGCGGGTGAATTAACAAACCAGCTAGTGGCGCAAAAAGCAGGCGAACTCAATAGACTGCTTTTCAAGTGGACAGTAAGTATCAACTGGGTCATAAGCGTACTGAATTAG
>DTZN01000071.1 GCA_012961365.1 Hydrogenothermaceae bacterium | reverse complement strand
CCAATTCCTTATATGGTACTTTGTTTTTTATAATATGATAGGCCATAATCAATATTTTGTGCCCTATTGCTATTAATAAAGAACTTACAATAACAGAGCTTTTAGAGGAAGCTCAAAACGCTATAAAAATCGCACTTGAGGCAAGATGTGATATTAAAGCCCCTTACGAATGTGCAAAAGCTAGAGCCTATTATGAAATAGCTAAAAATGAAACTTCTAAACTAAATATAGAGGCTGGTAAAGAGGCATCACTAAAAGCAATAGACTGGGCATTAAAAGCATTAGCTGTAATAAATTCTAGGGGAGAAATTAAATGAAAAAACGGGTAGTTTTAATTTTAGGATTTATTGCTTCTGTGAGTTATGCGCAGTTGTTAGAAGCTAAGCTAAATAAATTAAAAAATTTAGGTGGATATATATGCGCCCCTGAAGAAATAGGTATAGCAGAAGCTTACATAGGTTCATACAAAGGTTTTAAAACATATGATGAAGAAGAAGGAAAAATAAAGGTTATTCCTATAAGTAAAGCAGACCAACTTATATATAAAAATAAAGCAAAAATTGCTTTAGCTAAGGCTGAAAGAAAAATTTTTAGTGATGTAGATGGGGATGGTGTTCCTTGTTATCAGGAAGTAAGAAACGGAACAAATCCTTATATCTTTGATTACCCTAAAAAAGTTGTAAAACTAGAAAAAGAAATAAAAAAAGAGGAAGCTAAAAAAATAGAAAAAACAAAACCTAAAGGATTTCAACCCCTTTTAACACAAGCTAGAATTCACTTTGAGTTTAATAAAGCTGAAATAAAAAAAGAATATATGCCATATCTAAATGTTATATCTAGATATCTAAAAACTCATCCTAATTTAAAAATTAAAATTATTGGATATACAGATAATATAGGCTCGGATAACTATAATAAAATATTAGCTTTAAAAAGGGCCAAAGCAGTAAAAGAAGCTTTAGTAAGATTTGGGATATCGCCAAAAAGAATAGAAATTATTGGGAAAGGGAAAAAAGATTTTTTATTTGATAATAAAACAGACCTTAATAGATTTACAAATAGAAGAGCAGATTTTTTCATTCTAGAAACAAAGTAAAATAAAAACTATGGCATCAGGTAAAACACATGATTTTATAAATTTACTTGCTTTACCCCCTTTAGTTTATTATTTTAGACCTGAAGATTTCATACCTTTTACACTTGGATACTTAGCTGGAACTTTTTTATTATCTCCAGATAATGATTTATACCACTCTACACCGGTTAAAAGGTGGAAGTTCCTAAGATTTATATGGTATCCATTAACAAAGTTTTCAAAACATCGTGGATTATCCCATATACCTATAGTTGGTTCTCTAATACGACTAGGTTATTTAACTTTAATAATATTACTTTTTTACCTGAGTTTTTTATATATAACAAAATTTTTTAATTTGTCATTTTTACCATCTTTGGAAGATATAAATTTTAGACAACTAGTTTTAAATATCCATTTTATATCATTCTTCCTAGGATTGGTTTGTGCTGAAATTATGCATATAATTGTTGATATGTTTTACTCTTTGCTTAAAAAGCTGAGGTTTATTAGATGAAAACTTTTAAACTTACAAAAATTTTTGGAATTGATGTAAAGCTTGACGTAAGTTGGTTTATTATATTTTTTTTACTATCCTATACATTTACATTTTTTTACTACCCTTATTGTTGTCCTGATACTAATTTATTTATTAGAATAATTTTTGGAGTTTTTTTTGCCATTATTTGGTTTTTATGTATACTACTGCACGAGCTTGGACATTCTTTAATTGCCAAAAAATTTGGTTTTAATGTCAAAGAAATTATTTTATTTGTATTTGGTGGAGTTTCTGTTATCTCCCATTTACCAAAAAAGCCTTATCAGGAATTTTTAATAGCAGTAGCTGGACCAATTATTAGTTTTATTTTAGCTATTTTATTTTTTTTATTGTCTTTACTTACTACAGAAGGTTCTATTTTTTATGGACTTTTAAGTTCTTTAGCTGTAGGTAATTTTATCCTTGGAGTTTTTAATTTAATTCCTGCATTTCCATTAGATGGTGGGAGAATATTAAGAGCTTTGTTTTGGAATAAATTTGGGGAAATAAAAGCAACAAAATTTGCATTATTTGCAGGAAAAGTTTTTGCATATTTTATGATGATAACGGGGGGATATTACCTAATAAAAGGAGAATTTTTAAATGGCATTTGGTTAATTGTTCTTGGATATTTTATTAAAAAAAGTGCTGAAAATAACTATAAACATGTAATTGTGAAATCTTTATTTGAAAATTATAAAACAGAACAATTTATGCACGTAGTAAAACCCCTTTTTTATAATACAAAGGTAAGTGATGTTATTAACTATTACTTTCCCTTTTACAAGGTAAAAACCTTACCTGTAATTGGTAAAGATGGAAAATTCTATGTTATAGATATAAAAGACTTATATAATGTTCCTGAAAATTTAGAAATAGGAAAATTTTTAAAACATATAAAATGTTTTGTTTCTCCATATGATGATATATTTTCTACTTATGAAAAATTAAAAGATTGTAATGTAGAAGAAATTCCCGTTATTTATAAAAATACATTGCTTGGTATAATAAAAAGGTCTGTAGTTGAAGATAAAATAAAAGAGTTAGAAAGGTTAAAGGAGATATAATGAAAAAGCTATTAATATTTTTACCTTTTGCATTTGCTTTTATTTCCTGTCAAGAATTGCCACCAGAAGCTTATTTTATTGATAAATACAAAATAACAGGGACAATAGATATAGACCCTAAAATAAAAGATAAATGCTCAGGTGCTTTATTTATAATTGTAAGAAAAGGAGCATCAATACAACCTTTAGCAGTTAAGAAAAAAACTAAATATGATTTTCCAGTGCAGTTTTCAATCTCACCAGCAGACGTTTTAATGCCTCAAAGAGCAAATGAGTTTATTGATGAGCTAATTTTAATGGCGAGAATTTCAAAATCTGGAAGTCCTATGCCTCAAAAAGGAGATTGCGAAAGTCCTGTTATAACAGTAAATGCTGGAGATAGAAATATAAAACTTTTAATAAATAAAGTTAAAGAATAGCTATGAAAGCTTCCATAATTAGTATTGGCTTTGGATATGAAAAAGGTTTTTTGGAAGATAAATCTAGAATTTACCTTTGCCAGAAACTTTTTGAAAAAGGCTTTAATATTAATGGAGTTTTTATATCAGAAGAAGATAGTTATAAATTGCAGTTTTTTATAAAAATAGCTCTAGACAAGTCAGATATTGTTTTTATAATTAGCTCAAGCAATACTGAGACAGATTTATTAATTAGAGAAACAATTTCTGAAAGCATAGGAGTTCCCTTAGTTTTTAATGAAAGTTGGTTAAAAACTTTAAAAGAAAGATACCCTGAAAATTTTCAAAATATAAAGCATTTTGCAAAACTTCCATATAATGCAAAGCCTATAAAAAACAAAAATGGTGAATTCTTAGGGTTTATAAAAGTTTTAGATGATGTAAATAAAGCAATTGTATTTTTACCTGATGAAAAAAATCAGTTAAGGGATATGTTAAACTTAGCTTTCGAATATTTACAAGTTAAAGATAGAGTTGTATATACAGGTATTGTCAGGACTTATGGATTATCTTTGGAAGAAATTAATGAATTTTTATCAGATTTTGATAATAAATTTTTAAATGCATCTCCAAAAGGAATAGATATATATTTATGGGATAAAGAAATTGAATTTTTAAAGAACAAAAAGTCTGTTTTATCAGAAAGAATAGGCAAATATATTTATGCATATCAAAATGAGGAAATGGAAGAAGTCATTGGAAAACTTTTAAAAGAAAAAGGACTAACTGTTTCCACCGCTGAGTCTTCCACAGGAGGTTTAATAGCATCAAGAATAGTTAATGTTTCTGGTAGTTCCACATATTTCCTTGGTAGTATAGTTGCTTACTCAAATAGTGTAAAGGAGAATTTACTTAAAGTATCCGATAAAATTTTGAAAACAAAGGGCGCAGTAAGTGAAGAAGTTGCATTACAAATGGCAGAAAGTGTTGCGAAACTTTTAGATACAAACTTTGGTATTAGTGATACAGGTATAGCTGGTCCTACTGGTGCTACCAAAGAAAAACCATTAGGTCTGCATTACATTGGTCTTTATTTTAATGGTGAAACGAAGGTAGAAAAAGTAATATTTAAAGGAGAAAGAAACCAAGTGCGACTTAGAATTTCCCAACACGCACTTAATATGTTAAGAGTAAAATTATTATCCTTCTAGTTGTTTAATACTTTCTTTAAGTGAATTTAAGAACCACTCTAATTCTTGCTCTGTTATTGCAAGTGGTGGCATTATTACCATTACATCACCAAGAGGTCTAACCCATATACCTTTTTCTAGCATACTTCTTGCAACCTTAAACCCAGTTCTTTCACCATAAGGAAAAGGCTCATTTATTTTTTTATCTTTAACAAGCTCTATTCCCGCCATAAACCCGTAATGACGGACATCTCCAACATGTTTTAACTGCCAAAATTCTTTTAATTTTTCTTCAAGAAGTTTTATTTTTGGCTGAAGTTTCTCTAAAGTTTTTTCTTCTTCAAAAACTTCAAGATTAGCAATAGCTACATTACATGCAATAGGGTTTCCTGTATAAGTATGTCCATGATAAAAGTGCTTAGCTTCTCCAAATTCTCCTAAAAATTCTTTATAAACTTCATCAGATACTAATGTGGCTGCTAGTGGTAAATATCCTCCAGTTATTCCTTTTCCAAGAGCCATTAAGTCTGGTTCAATTCCTTCTTTTTCACAGGCAAACATATAACCACTTCTACCAAAACCAGTTGCAACCTCATCAACTATCATTAAAATTCCATACTCATCACATATTCTTCTAATTTCTTTTAGATAACCTTTTGGAAATGGTAAGATACCAGCTGCTCCTTGAACTCCTGCCTCTAAAACAAAACCTGCAATTTCTTGGTGATGTTTAAATACAAATTCTTCAACTTCTTCAATTAAAAGTTTTGTAGTATCGTATTCTAGAGCTTTTTCTCTACCTACCTTTTTAATAGCTT
>DTZN01000070.1 GCA_012961365.1 Hydrogenothermaceae bacterium | reverse complement strand
TCAAAAGCAGATATTTTTTTATCTCATCGTGAAGTAAAACATGGAACAACTTTTGCAGTAATATTAAAAAGCCAAACAAAGTTAAACTTTGCACCAAATGTAATTTTTAAAAATAAAACATATCAAATGTTTACTATACATGGTAATACCAAAAATTATGAAGTATTTTTACCTATTGATTATCATAATAAATTACAAAAAGAAAATGTACAAGTAGTATATAAACTTGATAAAATTGATTTAACAAAAGCAGGTGTTATAGTTGGAACCGGTATTGGCGGCCTTAGGGATATTGAAGACCAACAAACACTTCTCCTTGAGAAAGGAGCTAGAAGAGTATCTCCTTTCTTTATCCCCTCTGGTATTTCTAACATGGCATCTGGTTATATCTCCATAGAGTTTGGATTTAAAGGCCCAAATAGCTGCATAGTAACTGCATGTGCAACAGGAACACACTCAATTGGAGATGCTTTTAAAATTATCCAGCGTGGCGACGCAGATATTATGATAGCTGGAGGAACAGAATCAGCCATTACACCTCTTGGTATTGCTGGATTTGCAAATATGAAAGCTCTTTCTACAAGAAACGATGAACCTCAAAAAGCATCAAGACCTTTTGATGCAGAAAGAAATGGTTTTGTAATGGGAGAAGGTGCTGGAATTCTTATTTTAGAAGAATTAGAACATGCAAAGAAAAGAGGCGCAAAAATATATGCAGAAGTAGTTGGATATGGATTAACTGGTGATGCTTACCATATAACTGCCCCATGCGCAGATGCAGATGGAGCAAAAAGAGTTATTAGTATGGCATTAAACGATGCAAAAATAACCCCTGAAGAAGTAGATTATGTAAATGCCCATGGAACTTCTACTCCTTTAAATGATAAAGTTGAAACACTAGCATTAAAAGAAGTATTTAAAGGCCATGCTTATAAACTAAAGATTTCTTCTAATAAATCTATGATAGGACATTTACTTGGTGCTGCTGGAGCAGTAGAAGCAGTGGCGACTGCATTAACAATTAAAAACGGAATAATTCCTCCTACTATAAACTACGAAAATCCTGACCCAGATTGTGATTTAGACTATGTTCCAAATAAAGCTATAGAGTATCCTGTTAAAGTTGCAATATCAAACTCATTTGGTTTTGGAGGAACAAACGCTTGTTTAGCATTTAAAGCTTATGAAGAGTAATTACAAAATCACTAAAGATTTTGAAAATCGTATAAAAAAATTAGAAGAAAAGCTAGGATATAAATTTAGAAACAAATATATCCCTCTAGCAGCAATTACCCACAGTTCTTTTGTTGCAGAATATAAAGAAAAAATCCAAGATTATGAAGTTTTAGAATTTCTAGGAGATGCAGTAATAGGTCTTATTGTCAGTGAAATTCTTATAAAAACTTTTCCCAATGCAAAAGAAGGAGAATTATCAAAAATTCGCTCTGCAGTAGTCAGTGAAAGCTATTTAGCAAGACTTGCAAAAAAACTTGGACTAAATGAGTTAGTCCTGCTAAGTAGAGGAGAAAAAGCTCAAAAAGGTATGGAAAGGGAAACTTTACTTTGTGATGTATTTGAAGCAGTTTTTGGAGCTATTTATATGGATAGTGATTTTTCTATATCTCCGGCTAGAGAAGTTTTTAATAAACATTTTAAGGATTATATGATACAGTGTATAAAAAATGACGATATTCCCCAAGATTATAAGTCTATACTGCAAGTATATACCCAAAAAAAATTCAAAACTGTTCCTAAATATAAATTAATACACCAAGAAGGACCTGAACATAATAAGGAATTCACAATCCAATGTACAGTTGATAACTTTGTAAAAACAACAGCTAAAGGAAAATCTAAAAAAGAAGCAGAAACTAAAGCTGCACAGGAAGCTTATAAAATATTAAAAGATAAGTTTAATTTAATTTTGAAATAAGCTTGTCAACCTCAAGTCCTTCAAGTTGAGCCTTTGGCTTAAGGGTTAACTTCGTTCACTCACTCCCTTTGTTTCTAAGCACAGTCAAGCCTGAGAAAGACCAAAAGGTATTATAACTAATCACAAATTTTATAGAAAAACATAGAAAACAATCCTTGACATTTCCATCAAAAATTTCTAAAATAAAACTATGCCAATGAAATTGTCTGATTATGCAAAAAAATATGGAATAACCTACAAAACAGCTTGGAATAGATTTAAAGCAGGGAAAATAAAGGGAGCATATAAAGACGAAACAGGTCATATCGTGGTTCCTGATGAAAAAGAACTGCTAATTGATAAAACAAAAGTTGCCATTTATGCTAGAGTTTCATCTAACGAAAATAAAAGCAATTTAGAAAAACAAACTGAAAGATTAAAAGAATATGCAATAGCTAAAGGTTATCAAATAGTCCATATAGTTAAAGAAATTGGAAGTGGAGTAAATGATAACAGACCGAAACTGTTAAAACTACTCCAAAAGGATGACTGGGGAACATTAATCGTAGAGCATAAGGACAGATTAGCCAGATTTGGATTTAATTACATAAAAACATTTATAGAAAAAGAAGGAAGACAAATAGAAGTAGTAAATTTAGCAGAAGATGATAAAACAGAGCTAATTGAAGACCTAATAGCAGTTATATATAGTTTTTCAGCAAGAATATATGGATTAAGAAGAAGAAAAAGAAAGACAGAGAAGATTATTCAGTGCTTAAAAAAGGAACTTGAAAATGCCGATTAGAGCATATAAACACAAGCATAGTATAAATAAGGGAAAAATAGAGACAATAAAAGAAATACTTTATGAATATAGGAAAACAGCAGGATATATAGCCAAAATACAATGGGAAATATTTTTTAAAGAAGGTAAGTTCAATAAAAACCATAAAATAAAAGATATTCCATCAAAGCTATCAGAAAGATATAAACAAACATACCAATATCAAGTTGTATCAGTATTA
>DTZN01000069.1 GCA_012961365.1 Hydrogenothermaceae bacterium | reverse complement strand
TCGAAATTGTTTGAGTGACTTTGGATTTAAAAATGTACTTATGTGCTTTTGTTGTGACATCTCATATATCATAGCTAACTCATCATAACTTATTCTTGGACATGCTGTATTAACGTAATAATCGTACAAAAAGTTAGATAACTTTTCAGGCGTAATATCATCTAAATATACAAAAAATCGTAGAAGTTTATAAAATAAACTTCTTTTTGAGTTATGATTTATCGTTTTTTGAGACTTTAGTTTCATATGTTTTAAATTATCATCCTTTTGTTTCGTATATAAAATCCTATGAAAATGATAGAATAAATTTAGCAGAAGAAACCCTAAAGAAGAACCATGCTATAAATCTAAAAGGTTTTTCTATAAAACGACAAAAAGAAAGAGTTATAAATACTAAAGAAAATATCCTAAAGCTAAAAAACAAAAGATTTTTACTTAGAGAACGCTCTCTAGATGACCTTGCAGATGTACCTGTTTTTATAGTAGGGTCAGGACCTTCACTTGATAAAAGTATTGAAATTTTAAAAAGTATAAAAGATAAAGCAGTTTTTGTATCTTTGACTTCTACTATATATTCACTTTATAAACACGGTTTAATACCTGATTTTGTTTCCATATCAGACCCAAACAGGTCTTTAATGGTAGAATTTATTAAAGACATACCAGATAACATTTTAAAAAAAATTTACACATTTTCAGAAATATATACTCCTTTAAACTTTAATGAAAAGTTTAAGGAAGCCTTGTTTTTTTCCTATGGTTTTTTTAAAAATTTACTTAGTATTAAAGATAAAATTAAGGTATCAGAGCAAGGAGGAACAACTGTTCTAAATCCAACTTTTGCCTTACTTACAACTTTAGGATTTAGAAAAATTTATCTTGCAGGTATTGATTTAGGAGGGAAGGAAAAAAATATAACACACAATAAATATTACAGGGAACTTATAGATAAGCAAAGAGAATTTTTCATAGAGGTTGAAGGTAATTTTGGTGGGAAGGTTTATTCAAGATTTGATTACTATATATCAAAAATAGTTTTAGAAAAGCAAATATCTACTGCTAAGAAAAAATATCCACATTTGCAGGTGTTTAATATATCAGATGGTGCAAAAATTGAAGGAACTTTACCTAAAAAAGATGTAGAACTTTCAAAAGAATTATCTGCAAACATAGATAAAAATAACATAAAATCAAAAATTGTTAACATTTTTGAAAAGGAAAAAGTTTATATAAATAAAGAGTTTGTTAGATTTATAAACAAAAAATATATACCCTTTTTTAAAAATCAAATATTTCTTCTTGAAAAATCAAAAACTCCAGTGGAGGTTTTAAATATTTTAACTAATATTCGTAAAATTACTTTAACTGATGAAATACTTATAAGTCTTATTAACCCTATAAACGCTTTTTCTGTTCTTTTAACCTATGAAAGACTTTTGAATGTATCTATTTCTGAAAATGAAGATATAGACTTAACTTCTTTAAAAAAGGGTATAAAACAAATATTAAAATACTTTTTAGAACTTTTTAGAGCTTTTAAGTGAACTACTCTCCAATTTATTGGAGAGCTTCCTGCTTCACAGCTGGATGTCTCGTAGACTGTC
>DTZN01000068.1 GCA_012961365.1 Hydrogenothermaceae bacterium | reverse complement strand
TTGGAAGCACAGGCTTTATCTAGATTACAGATAAATTCGTTTAAAATTTTTTATTTTTAGATTGCTTGAGATTTTTTAGTTCTTTATAAAGTAAAGGTGTATTGTCTTTTGCAAATCCGAGTATAAACTCATAAACTCCCGGCTCTGTTATTTCTTTTTTAAATTTTTGTAAAATTTCATTAACCATACTTATTAATACTTGGTCATTTGTTCTTAGAGCTCTTTCTATATCATATATATCTAGTGCAACAAACTCATCAATATCAAAGTCAAGAAGTATATATTTAAGTGCATATTTAATGTTTTCTTTATTTTTTACCTTAGTCATTGCCAAGTTCTATAGATATTTTAGCTTTTACATGTTCCTCTAATATTTTTTGCTTATGGAAATTTTTTATACAAAAAAATTATTCTAGTAAAACCTCTTTAATATAAGGATAATAAGTCTTATTTTTAAATAATTCTCATGATTTGATTTTATATTATACTTTTATTTGATAGTTTAAAATTGAGGAGCATAGCTTTGCATATAGAGAGTATAAAAAACAAAAAAAACATACTCTTTATTACTATTGTATTAAACCTCGTTATAGTAATATCTCAAATAATAGCAGGAATTTATAGTCATTCTATATCCCTTATTACAGATGCTATTCATAATTTTCAGGATGTAGTTTCTTTAATTATTGCTTATGTAACTATTATTTTTATGACGAAAAAGCCTACTCCAAAGATGACTTTTGGGTATAAAAGAGCCGAAAGTATTGCTGGATTTGTAAATTCTGCAGTTTTAATAGGAGCTATTATCCTGATAATCATAACAGGTATAGAAAGGCTTTTTTTTCCTCAACCTGTTGAAAGTATTGTTGTAATAATTGTTGGAGCTATTGCTTTTGTTGTTAATTTTATTTCTGCATACTTGCTTGGTTTTCATTCCCATCATCATAATCATAGTGAATATCACCATCATCACGAAGAAGACCTTAATATAAAATCTGCATATTTACATCTTTTTAGTGATGCTGTTATTTCTTTAGGAGTTGTAATCGGTGGAATTGCTATGTATTTGTTTTCTATTTACTGGATAGACCCTATTTTATCAATAATATTTTCTATTTATATTCTAAAAGAGACTACTCCTGTTTTAAAAAAAAGCCTTCGTATACTTATGGAAGGAATTCCAGAAGAATTTAATCATAATTTAGTTATAAAAGAAATTAAAAATTTACCAGATATTTTAGATGTCCATGATATTCATATATGGGCATTATCCTCAAAAGATATATATCTCACAGGGCATATTGTTGTAGAAAATAAAGAAATTTCACAATTAGAAAATTTAATAAAAGATTTACAAAAAAAACTTTCTCAATTTGGAATAAACCATATTACTGTTCAATTTGAAACGAAAAATTTTGAATGTGAAGTAAAACATTAAAAGAGGGCAAAAAGCCCTCATATTTTAATTTTTTGATTTTTTAAGCAATAAAGTA
This sequence comes from Hydrogenothermaceae bacterium, assembly GCA_012961365.1. GTDB lineage: Bacteria > Aquificota > Aquificia > Aquificales > Hydrogenothermaceae > Hydrogenothermus. Next base: position 4,060 of record DTZN01000068.1, on the reverse strand, counting down.
GTTATAGTTCTAACAGGAAAACCTGTCCCACCTTTAGGATGGTAATACCAACCAGATGTTGTATGAGCTGGTCCTGCTATGTCTATATGAACCCAAGGGGTTTTTTCAGGAACAAATTTTTCAAGGAATAATCCTGCTGTAATAGCACCGCCATATCTTGATTTCCCAATATTATAAATATCTGCGTTAGGAGGTTTGATATCTTCTCTTAACATATCGTTAAATGGTAGTTGCCACATCCACTCACCTGTTTTTTTAGAAACTTCTAAAACTTCATTTATTGCTTTTTGATTATTTCCCATTATTCCTGCAGTGTATTCTCCAAGAGCAACAACACAAGCTCCAGTTAAAGTTGCCATGTCTATGATTAAATCGGGGTTTTGTTCCGATGCGTAGCACAGTGCATCTGCTAGTGTTAATCTTCCTTCTGCATCTGTATTTCCAACTTCTATAGTTATACCATTTTTAGCTGTTAATATATCATCTGGTCTATAAGATTTACCATCTGGCATATTTTCTGCTGCTGCAATAATTCCATGAACTTCAATACCTTCAGGTTTTAGCTCTCCTAGTGCTTTAAATATCCCTAAAACTGCACAAGCTCCAGATTTATCTGCTTTCATCCATCTCATATAATCTCCGGGTTTTATATTTAAACCACCACTATCAAATGTTAACCCTTTACCAACAAGGGCAACTTTCTCTTTAGGGTTTTTCCCTTTATAAATTAAATGTATAAACCTTGGTGGATTTGCACTTCCTCTTGCTACTGCGAGATAAGCCCCCATTCCCATTTTTTCGCAGTCTTCTTCGTCATATATTTTGACTTCAAACCCATAATCTTTTGCTAAATCTTGAGCTATTTCTGCAAGTTTTTCTGGATTTACTATATTTGCAGGAGTATTTACTAAATCCCTTGTAAAATTTTGAGCTTCTGCTAAAATTTTTCCTAACTTGGCTTTTTCTTCAGCCTTAGCTTTATTTTTTCTTGAAACTCTTAAAATTAGAGTTTTTACTTTAAAATTATCTTTTTTTGATTTATATTTATCGAATTTATATTCGCCCAAAATAGCACCTTCTACAAAAGCTTGTGATAATTCATCTTCATTTTCTTTTACTTGAGAAGCAAAAGAATTTACATCTATTAAAATTTTTGAGGCATTAATATTTTTAGAAAATCTAACTGCAAAAGAAGCAACTCTTCTTGCTACATCTAAATCTGCATCTTTTTTAGAACCTGCACCAATTAAAACAATATATTCTGCTTTTAAATTACCAAAGGTTGGAATAGCTAAAGTTTTACCTATTGAACCATCAAACTTTTGTTGTTTTTTTAGCTTAGATATTCCACCGTTTAAAGTATCATCTAGTTTTTGAAGGTCTTCTTCAAATTTTTTTGTTTCTTTAAATATAGGAATAAATAAAGCATCTACTTTATTTGTTGTAATTTTACCACTTACTATTTTTATATCCATCTTCTCACCTCTTTTTACTGTTATTTTTTCAAATTATAACAAAATAAAGAGAATTAAGGTTAAAATATTTTAATTCAAACAAAAGCTTTTTTTGGAGAATTCATGAACGAAAAAATTGTATGTGTATATCATAAAAATTGTACTGATGGAACCACTGCTGCAGCTGTTTTATTGAAAAAGTTTCAAGACTGTAAACTTTTTCCATTTGAGCATAAATATAAGCAGGGAGACTTTGAACAATTTTTGAAAGAAATAGACGCAAATACAGTTGTATATATAGTAGATTTCTCATTTCCAGAGGAAGATAGCCAAAAAATTATAAAAAAAGCAAAAAAAGTTGTTAATATAGACCACCATATAGGTATATATGAAACCTTAAAAAAACTTGCAAGTAGATATGAAAATTTTGAATATATATTTGATAATAATATGTCTGGAGCATCTTTAACATGGAAATATTTTTATGGGGAACCTATTCCAGAGCTTATAAAGTTAGTTGAAGATAAGGACATATGGAAATGGGAGTATGGAGATAAAACTAAAGATATAAATTCTTTCTTATTTATGTATACAAACAAACCTGAAGAAGTAAAAGAATTTATAGACAAAAATCTCGAAAACCTTTTAGAAAAAGGTAAAGTTATATCTGAATATACAGACTATTTAATAAACTTCTTTGTAGAAAAAGCAAAACCAACTATTTTAAATATAGACAAATATAAAGTAAAAGCATTTAATACAGGATTATTTCAGTCTGAAATAGGAAATATTTTATCTAAACAGTTAGGAGAAGCAGTAGCACTATTTAATATCAATGGAGATTTTGTAAAAATAAGTTTTAGAAGTTGTGAAGGACAAAATCCTACTGCTTTAGAACTAGCAAAAAAATTAGGTGGGGGAGGTCATAAACATGCGGCAGGAGCAGGAATCTATTTGCATCAGTTTTGCAACATTATAGAGTTTGGAGGGGAAAATGGAAGCCTATAAAGATTTTGAAAAACTTTCTACAAAGGAGAAAATAGTTAAGATAGCTGCCGAAATTATTGTAAATGAAGGTTTAAAAAAATTTACTGCAAAAAATATTGCATCTAGACTAGGAATGACAGATGCAGCAATTTTTAAACATTATAATTCTATGGATGACATTATAATGGCTATTATTAATGACTATGTATCTAGATGTTCAAAAAGTGCAGAAATAGGTATAGCAAAAGGAAAAACAGTAGAAGATAAATTAAGGCAGGTTCTAAAAGCTCACATAGAAGTATTAGAGGATACTAAAGGAGCAGTTCCAATACTTTGTTTTGATTTTTCAAGGTCAGATAAAAAGAAATTTACAAAAATACTCCATTCTTTTGTTCAAGATTACAAGAACAGATTAGCTAAAGTTATAGAAGAAGGTCAAATACAAGGAGTAATTAGGGAAGATATTAATCCTGAAGATGTAGCTATGTTCTTTCTAGGTTCAATTCAGGCTAAAGTGTTTGCAAAAGTTATAGAACAAAGAGAAGGTCCTGTTATACCTGACCCAGATTTGTTTATAAGTGAGCTATTTTATGGAATAATGAAAAAATGAAAAAGTTAATTTATATATTTGTTAGCTTAATTATACTAGTTAACTCTTCATATTCTAAAGATAGCAAAATAGATGAAGGTTTACAAAAAATAAAAGAAGGTTTATCTATAATTTTTGAAGAAGTTAAAGAAAAATCTGGAGAAACTACTGAGAAAATCAAGCAAAAGATTAACGAATTAGAAAAAGAGCTTGATAAAGAAAAAATTAAAGAGAATATAGATAAGATAAAAAAGAAGATAGAAGAGTTAAAATCACTTCTTAAAAAGTTAAAAGAGAATAAAAAAGATGGATACGAAGCTTAATAGTTTAGAAGAACAAGTAAAATGCAATAAATGTAATGATACAGGTTGGATATTTGTAAAAGAAGGTGTTGTAAAATGTAAATGTCAACTAGAAAGTTTATCTGAATCTCTACTTGATAGAATGCGAATTCCTAAGAGATACAGAGAAAAATCATTTACAAATTATGCTCCAGAAAGAAAGTTTAATCAACATTTAGTTTTACAAAGGGCTAGATCTTATGTAAACTCAAAAGAGTTTGATAATGGTAAAGGTTTATTTTTATTTGGTCCGCCAGGAGTAGGCAAAACTCATCTTGCAGTTTCTATATTAAAGGAGTTTTTCTTAAAAAGAAAAATAGTTGGTCTTTTTAGAGACACAAGAACATTACTTTTTGATTTAAAAGCTACATTTGAAGGATATGGTTCAGGAAGGGAAATTTTAGATGAAGTCTTAGATACTCCTCTTTTAGTTTTAGATGATTTAGGAAATGAAATGCTATCAGATTGGGCTAAAGATATACTACATTACATAATAATAAATAGATATAATGAACTGAAACCTATAATAATAACTTCCAATACACCTTTAAATAAAAGAAACCCAGATGAAATAGATATAGAAGATAAACTTGGAGGAGCAATAGCTTCTCGTTTAAAAGAAATGACAGATTTTATAGAAATAAAAGGTAAAGATGCAAGAGTAGATAATCCAATTTTAAAAAGAGTAA
>DTZN01000067.1 GCA_012961365.1 Hydrogenothermaceae bacterium | reverse complement strand
GGTGTCCATTAAATTGAATTCTATTTTATTATACTTTAAATAAAGTGTTAATTATACAAATTTTTAAACCTAAAAAATGAAAATCTTGAATATAATTTAAAACTTTTAAAGCTTTTTAAATTTAAACCTTTAAACAACGATATTTACCTTAGATTTTTCTTCATTATTTTTTTCTTCTTCAAATTGTTTTTTATAAAGTTCAATTCTAGCTTGCATTTCCATAATAGTTGCCCTTGCCGCAACTCTTAGGTCCTGTGGAGATGGATCAGCAGAGGCAAGGGCTGCAGCTTTTATTTTTTGAGCTATTTTTATAGTTTCTTCAGGAGTTTTTCCCTCTTTTATTTGAATATCAACTTCTCCCCCAACTATATACTTTTTACCATCTGGACCTATTTTATATTTGTAATGAACAAAACCAGCAAGTTCTCCAGCTACAGATTTATGGGCAAGTTCATGGGCTATTACCTTTTGCTCTACTCTTTTTAGTTGCTGGATAATTTGGTTAATTTTTTGTCTTTCTATATTTTCCTTTAAACGCTCACTATTGTTTTGAAAGTTGTTCTTTGTATTATCTTTATTTTCAATTTTTTGAATTTCATCAGGTTTTGTATTGTTTATATCTTTACTTTGATTTATTACATTTGTATCGTATATAAAAGCTTGATTAGTTATGTTATTAACTTGCATCATATTTAAAATAATGTTTTTATGGTTAATTTGCAATAATAAAACATCAACAGCAAATGTATTTTTGTTAATTTATACATGTTGAAGTTATAATAGAAAATCCCGATAATGTTAAAATAAATGAAAATTACGAATAAGGAATTAAGATGAAAAAATTCCAATATGAAGAAGGAATTACATATTACTTAAAACAAATTGCAAAAATTCCTTTGTTAAAACCAGAGGAAGAAAAAAAACTTGCTATTAAAGCTAGAGAGGGAGACAAAGAAGCTATAGAAAAATTAATTCAATCTAATTTAAGGTTTGTTGTAAATGTTGCAAAAAATTATGTAGGTTATGGTATTTCTTTTCAAGAATTAATATCCGCTGGTAATATTGGTTTAATTGAAGCTGCAAGAAGATTTGACCCAAGTAAGAATGTTCGCTTTATATCATATGCTATATGGTGGATAAAACAATCTATTTTTCAAACTATCCAAAATCAAAAAGACCTTATAAGAATGCCCCAAAAAGCATCTAATTTATCTATAAAGATAGACACTATCTATTTAAATTTAAAAGAAACCTTAGGGAGAGAACCAAAATATGAAGAAATAAAAGAAAAATTAAATGAATTTGGAATTCAAGTAGATGAAAATACAATTAAATCTTTACTTCTTACAAAAAGATATTCTGTTTCTTTAGATATTCCTGTTGATGAAGACGAAGGAACATCTTTCATAGACTTTATTACAAAACATGGGACAAAGGATATTGAAAAAAAACTTTTTGAAGAAGAACTAAAAAAAGAAATTGAAGATATTTTATCTCATTTAAATGAAAGAGAAAGATTTATAATAACAAAAAGATTTGGTCTTGATAATGAAGACCCTCTGACATTGAGGGATATAGGGGAACTATTAGGTATTTCTAGAGAAAGAGTAAGACAAATTGAATCAAAAGCTTTAAGAAAAATAAGAGCTATTGCCACCAAAAGACATTTAAAAGATTTGATAAGTTAAAAAACTCCAAGCTCTATAAAAAGTTTTTTATAATTTACAATATAGTCAAATTTGTAATATAGATACTTTTTTATGGTCTTTAGCGTATATATTTCCCTTTGGTTTAAATAAAATAAATCACTTCTTCCTAAAATAAACTTCCTTCTTTCTGCATTTTCAAGTTTTTGGACAAGCGAAACTTCATTTTTAGCATTTTGTATATTTTGCTGTAATGTTTTTAGTGTGTTAAAGATGTTTTTTATTTTTACATTTATTTGCATAATTTTAGAATCGTATTTATTTTTTATTAAAGCTTTTCCTTTCTTTATTTCTACCATTTTACCTAAGTATTTTCTTCTTTCTATGTAATAATCTGCATTTAAAACAAATTTAAAACCATAATCGTATTTAAAGTCTTTTGTCATATACATATCTAAATTTATGTTTGGATAAGATAAAAGTCTATAATATTTTTCTTCTAGATTTAATATTTTCATTTGATATTTAAATTGAAATAAATCAGGTCTGTTTTGTTTTGCAATATTTAAGGCTTCTTCAAAAGAAATATTCAAAGTTGGTAATTTTAAGTCTTCTGGAAGTGTGTATTTTTTGTTAAATTCTTCTTTATTTAGGTTAAGTAATGTTAAAAGTTCATTTAAACTATTTTGATACTCATTTTTTGCTTTTAATAACCTTTGTCTTCTATTTACTATATGCTGGTTTGCCTCAACTAAATAAATCTGTGGGAGAAGTCCTTCTTCTATTTTCCTTTTGATAAATTTAAGTCTTTTTTTTGCTTTTTCTAATAACTGTTTTTCTAATTTAAAAACTTTTTTATAAAAAACTGTTTTATAATAAGTTTTTAAAACTTTAAAATAAAATTTTCTCAATTTATCCTTTGTTTCAAAATCTACATTTTTATAAAAATTTCTTGCTTTAAATAAATTTAACCTTCTTATATCAATTTGTGAAATTAAATTAATAACTGGTAAACTTAAACCTATAACTGCCTCTCCTTCTTTTGAGGTTTTTATATTGTTATATTCTTGTACACCTTCTGCATATCGGTATCCTGCCTTTAAATCAAACCCATAAAATATTGGTTTTTCTATAAAAAAATCATAGTATTTACCTTTACTTATAGGGTAATTTTTTTCTTCATAAGATGCTTTTAATTTTGTGTCAAAATTTCCCTTAAAATATTTGATTTTAGCTTTATATATATATTTTTTTCCTAAAATTGAATATATATTAGGATTATCCTCAGTCATAAAATTTTTTAATTTATCTTCTGTTAATATTTCTTTAGACAGTGAAATATTTAATAAAATAAATACCAATAAGACTAATATTTTCACTTTTTAGCCTCTTCTGGCTTTAGATTAACCATTTTCGGGGGAAATGCATTAACTTGTCTCCAAATCTCATACCATATTGGAACCGTTGATAACCTAACCCATACAGTTGCTTTAGTTCCTATTTTTAGGTTTTCTTTTTCTGGCCATTCATCTTTGAAATCTTCAACGACAAAAGCGTAAAATCCTCCATCTTTTTGAGGTAGTGGGTCTACTTTTTCTATATGACCACTAAAGGTTCCAACACTTAT
>DTZN01000066.1 GCA_012961365.1 Hydrogenothermaceae bacterium | reverse complement strand
GCAATAAAAACAATTAGAAACCTCACTTTAAGGTAATTTAATGATCAGTTTTTAAAAGTTTTTTATAACTTGTTTGTAATATGAAAATTGATGAGAATAGTACTATTTATTTTGTAGATGATGGAAGTAAAGACAAGACTTGGAAAATCATTCAAGAATTGACAGAAAAAAATAAACATATTTCAGGGATAAAACTTTCTCGTAATTTTGGACATCAAAATGCTCTTCTTGCAGCTTTAATGACAGTAGAGGGTGATGCAGTAATTAGCATAGATGCTGACCTACAAGACGATACAAGTATGATAGAAAAAATGGTTGATTTATATTATAACGGTCATGAAGTAGTTTATGGTGTAAAAAAGAAACGTGAATCAGATAGTACTTTTAAGCGTATAACTGCTGAAGGCTTTTATAAGGCTATGCGTTTAATGGGTGTTAATATAGTTTATAATCATGCTGATTTTAGACTGTTAAGTAGAAGAGCACTTGAGCATCTTAAAGAGTATAAAGAGGTTAACCTTTTTTTACGAGGACTTATACCACTACTTGGTTTTGAATCAACAACAGTTACTTATGATATTTCAGAACGGATGGCAGGTGAGTCAAAATATCCTTTACGTAAAATGCTTTCTTTCGCATGGAATGGAATTAGTTCTTTTTCGGTAACTCCTTTACGTTTTATTTCTGCGATAGGGTTCATTCTTTTTATTTCTACACTGATATTGACTATATATTCACTATGGATCGCATTATTTACAGATGAAGCTGTTCCCGGTTGGGCATCAACGGTACTTCCTATATATTTCATCGGGGGAGTACAAATGCTTTCTCTTGGTATTATAGGAGAGTATATAGGAAAAATATATCTTGAGATTAAAGCACGCCCACGTTATATTATTGAAAAAAACATTTAAAGTACAGTTTTAGTAAAATGAAAATGGTACATAAGTTTTTGTTCTTAGGGGTAGTTTCTACCTTGATAGATTATGTACTGTACTCAAGTGCTATACTTGTTGGGATCCATTATATTATTGCTATTATTCTAGGATATAGTGCTGGATTATTGGCTAATTATATTATAGGTAGAAATTATATTTTCACTGATGGACATAAGCTTCAAAGTACTAAACATGAATTTATCGCTGTAGTAGGCATAGCAATATTAGGTGCATTGTTTACCGTTATTATTGTAAAAATATTGAGTTACTCAGTTTTTCAAATGGATCCGCTTTTGTCTAGGATTATTGCGATTGCGATTGTGTTTTTTTGGAATTATTTAGCAAGAAAATTTTTTGTATATCATTAAAGTTATAGAGTGACATCTATACTAATCACAAATCAAGTATAAATTAATTAAAGGTTTTTAAATGCATACTCCTACTAATGAGAAGAATATAAATAAATTATTGTTGTTTATGATTGTACTGTTTCCTTGGGTTTTTTTAGTTTTTCAAGGCTTGGATGTTTTAGAGTTTGGTTATTGGGTAGTAAGTTTTGAGAACTTTTTTATACATCCAGAAGTAATGCCTGACATTGTATTTGGCAGTTGGTTAACAGGATTTATCGGTGCAATAGCTGAGATAGTTTTTGGTGGGCTAGGTGTTGTTGGACATCGTATTGCATTTATCATTTCTTTATATATTTTAATATATATGATTTATAGTTTGTTGTCACCTTTTACAACAAAGAAGCGTTTACTTTATTTTCTACTTTTAAGTGAAATTTTTGTCAATATTGAGACTTATACATTGACGAACTATTATATGTTGACTATATTGTTTTATGTGTGGGGATTGTTATTGTTATATAAAGGATTAATTTCTAATAAATTATCTCTTCTTTTTGCTGCGGGTGTTGTTCTGGGGTTAAACTTTTATATTAGAATTCCAAATATCTTAGGTTTGTCACTGATAATTGTTATCATTTATTATGATTTGATTACAGATGGTATTCAAATTAAGCAAACTTTAAAAAAGAGTATAGTTTTTTTAATAGGTTTTTT
>DTZN01000065.1 GCA_012961365.1 Hydrogenothermaceae bacterium | reverse complement strand
TTGAAGAGATTGTTACATCTATTTTATCTCATTCTCTTGCAAAAGGTGGCAAAGTAGCAGTTACCATTACAGCTGCAACATTTTTAGATTTTATATCCTTTGGATCAAGTTTTACATTTAGACCCCCCTTATTTATGTGTATGGTCTGGGACTCCATAGCCTCCAGGATATTTTGCTGAGGGACCCCACACCTTAGCATACATGAAATACTCTGCTAGGTCGCTGTGTATCTTTCGCGCTACCCAATGCATTAGTAAAATTTAGTCTTGCTATTTTAGCAGTTTCTTGGTGGAGTTCCAGCATGCCGTAGAATCTGGTCCAGAATTCTTCTAGGATTGATGCTCCTTCCTTGTCCACCTCGCCTATGACTAGGCGGCTGGGCCGGAGGGTGTCCTCTACTGCCCGCCCCTCTCTTAGGAACTCTGGGTTACTGACCACGCCGAAGCCGCTGCCGAGGCGTAGCCCGGAGGCCTCCTCTATTATCCGGGCCACCCGCCTCGCCGTGCCTGGTGTGACTGTGCTCTTGACCGCTATGACCGGGTAGCCGCCCTTCTTGGATACGAGTACTCCGCCGAGCCTCTTCGCGGCGTGGTGGACGTAGGAAAGATTTATGCTGCCGTCGCTCAAGGAGGGCGTGCCAACAGTTATGAAGACTATGTCGGCGTCTGCTAGCTCCTCGTAGCTTGTCGTGGCGGTGAGCCTGCCCGATTCTACGCTGGTGCGGAGCATCTCTTCCAGGCCGGGCTCATATATGGGTGCCCTGCCTCTGCGTACCATCTCCACCCTGCGGGGATCAATATCCACGCCAATCACGTCGTATCCGTGATAGGCCAATACTACAGCGGTAGTAAGCCCCACATAGCCCAAGCCTATTAACCCTACACGAGGCTTAGCCATAACAGCCACGCCGTCGAGGAGGCTATATGGTAGCCGTTTATATCGCCCTTGACCAGCAGGGTTAAAGGGGACAGAGACTTGGAGGGCAATCCTCTCTGCAGGATAGACTCGACAGTCTGCTCAGACCTAGCCATGGCTATTAACAAGCTCCGGGAGGCAGGGCTGAGCGACGTCTTCCATGGGAAGAGGTTTCTTGTGTCTGGTGGTGCAGGGTTTCTTGGCAGCTGGCTTGTTGATACGCTCTACATGCTTGGTGCCGAGAAGATAACCGTGGTTGATAACCTTTCGACGGGAAGCTTGGACAACATCAGGCACTTGCTTGGCACGGGTAGGGTTGAGCTTGTGGATAAACCAGTTGAGGCCCTTAGCCCCGTGAAGGGCTATGACTACGTGCTCCATCTCGCTGCACGGCCGAGCCCCGACGACTACATGGAGCACCCGGTGGAGACGCTGCGGGCTAGTAGCCTAGGCACGGAGGTTATGCTCGAGTCCGCCCGGCTTAGCGACGCGGTCTTTCTCTTGACCTCTACTTCTGAGGTCTATGGGCACGCACAAGTAGTGCCAACTCCAGAGACTTACTGGGGCTACGTGAACCCGGTGGGGCCCCGGAGCTGCTATGACGAGGGCAAGCGCTACGCAGAAGCCCTGGCAATGGCCTATATGAGGCAGTACGGGCTGGATGTGAGGATCTCGAGGATATTCAACACGTATGGCCCGCGGCTCGACTGGCGCAGCCCAGGCTACGGCCGCGTCGTGGTAAAGTTCATAGCACAGGCGCTGCGTGGCGAGCCCCTAACGGTACACGGTACCGGGAGACAGACTAGGAGCTTCCTCTATGTAGCGGACAACATCGAGGCACACTTACGGCTTCTAGCGCCCCGCGAGGAGCTAAGAGGAGCAATAGTCAACATTGGAAGCAGCGACGAGATAACAATACTCGAGCTAGCAAAATTAGTACTGGAAATAACAGGCTCAGCCTCTGGGATTGTGTACCTTCCTCCTAGGCCTGACGACCCGCCGAGACGCAGGCCAGACATAACCAAAGCAAGACGGCTACTAGACTGGAAGCCGCAGACGACGCTCCAGGAGGGACTAAGGAAAACTACAAGATGGATACAGAACAAGATACTACTACCGCCTAAATAGGCAAACTAAGTCGTATTTTATGACTTAGAAAGAATATTATCATATAACTTCTCTATATTTCTGACCATTACCCTTATATCATAGAACCTCCTCGAATAGTCTCTAGGCCTAAACATGTCTATATTGCCAAGGGCATGTGCTATGGCGTCAATAAATTTGTCTAAATTGTTTCTAGTAACCCATTCTGTTTTTACGCCCAGGTACTTTATTACACTCTCATCGTGTACATGCTCGAGCGTAGGTGATACAACGGGAACATTCAGCGCCATTGCTTCTATTACTGCTACTGTTATACCTCCATAATAGCGCTTTTTCCTAGCAGGCAGAATGTAGAGATCCGAAGAGGCTATGACCCGAAGAGTCTCCTCGTGAGTCAAGTATCCCGTTAATATTATTCCAGATTTTCTTAGCTTTTCGGCCAATTCGTTGTCAAGTATTTCGCCTATGACAGTCATGCAGACCCGGTATCCAAGTCTTCTTAATCCGTTGATTATATCTGGAAGCAGATCTACACCTTTCGTGTAGCCACCGAAACCGCTAGTTACATGGGCTACGAGTGCTAACTTATAGTCACATTCTCTCTTGTCTATAAGTTGTCTGTTATTTCTATTGAACTTGTTCGGATTAACTTTTTCATAATCCACTCCATCATGCTGATAAATTACCTTATTGGGATCTAGTCCTATATTATTAAGCAGATAATGGTAAGTTCTCTTGTTCATAACTATATAGCCGTCAATATACTTATGTTGTTTTCTGAATATAAGTTCACCAACTAGACCAGAAAAAATACCTTTTACAAAACCTATTGCTTCTCGATAATACATAAACGGAGGATATGATTGTTGCTGAGTCACAATGAATGTCCTCTTTTTCGCCCGTTTAAGCTTATTAAAGAAGAAGAGAAGTTCATTAGCGAAGTTTATCGAGAACATATTTTGAGTATGGAGTATAATAGTATCATTAATTGATGTTCTTATAATTAAATCTATTATTGCATTATAGTCTTTATATTCATATATATTTTTTATTAGACGTTTTACTGGAAACTCAACCACATGTACACTAACATTAAAGTCATCGACATATATGTCATATTCGTTTATTTCACAGAGTGATGGAAGTATAGTGTACAGAACGTGATATTTCTTCGAACCGAATCTTTTAATGCTCGCAGAAATGTAGGTAGACCAGCCTATGAGTTTCTTCTGCTCTCTCCTTGCCTTCTGAATTTCTTCGCAGCTCTCGATATGTGAAGGAAAGTATGACGAAAAACCTATGATACCAGCGTTCGCCATCTATCCCCCAGACTATCAAGCCCATATACACCTCGTATTAATAATCTTAGCTTAGTATAGCCTTGTGAAAGGAGAGAAGATAATCAACCTAAACACGCAGTCTATAAAGTATTTTATTTAGTCTTTTTTTAAACATATTGAATGAAAACACTTTAGAACGTTGTAACGAGAGGTCGTGCAACTTTGACCACCACTTTTTATCTACGATAAGCCTATCTATATGGTTGGCTAGTT
>DTZN01000064.1 GCA_012961365.1 Hydrogenothermaceae bacterium | reverse complement strand
GGTAAAAATGTTAGACCTGACCACCCACCTGTTTACGATGTGGTAATTGAATATATTAAAAAGCAAAAGATTATTAAAGTTCCTTATGAATCTAATGTGAAAATCCTAGACCTTGATTGTGGCTGTCCTATCGAGGGTGGAATATGTATTTAAATAAGCTTTTAGCTTTTGCAATCTTATTTACAGGGATACTGGGAATAAGTTGCTCGAATATAAAGTATATATCAATGACTAATCATGACCCATGGGAAGATGAAGATAGAGAAAAAGTAGTTTCTTCTAAAAGCAAAAAAACTACCAATGAGACTCAAAATAACAAAACAAAAGTAAAAGATGAGTTTATAGAAATTCCAGAGATATATGAGGTTAGCTGTAGTATAGACTTTAAAGAAGCAGATTTACAACTTAAATCTGCCTTAGAAGAAAAAAACTATAAAATTATCAAAATATCTCATGTAACAAAAGGTATGAGGGAACAAGGTAGAACAGACTTTTGGGAAAATATGAACATTTATATGGTTTGCCGTTTGTCCGATGGTTACTTTGTTTTAAAGCACAATCCATGGCTTGTAGGACTTTGTCCTATTAGGATTTATACTTACAAAAATGAAGAAGGCAAACTTGTTATTGGTATGTTTAGACCTTCATTAGCAATGAAATGGATGGGAAATCCAGACTTAGTAGCTATAAAAGTATTAAAAACTTACGACAAAGAACTAAAAGAAGTAATTGATTCTGTTTGCGAAGAATAAAAATTTTTTAAGGAGGAGTAGCTATGAAAAAATTACTAGCATCAGCTTTACTTGGAGCAGGGGCAATTGCTTTATTAAATGCTCCATCTGCAAATGCAGCACCAACATTTTACTTTGGAGATGGTAAAAAATTAACCATATTCCAAATGGTACAGGTGTGGAATGTTTATACAATTGATACCGGTAAAGATGGCTATGATTCAAGAAATGATGTTTATATTAGAAGGGGAAGAATTGGTGTAAAAGGAAAATTAAGAAAGGATATATCTTTCAGAGTTTGGTTTGCTTATGATAACCTTGGTAAAGACCCAGATAGTGCTTCAACAGGTGGAAAAAATCAATCAACCAAAGTAAATAGAGAGTTTTACATTTGGGATGCCATTTGGACCTGGGCTGCTGACAAAGAATGGGCAAATATATCTATTGGTTACTTTAGACCACAAGTTGGTAAAGAGAGTATAACTACTGCATTTAAAGTAATTTCTTTCCAGAAATCTCATCCTAACTTTCAACCAAGAAGACACATAGTTTATAGAGGTCCTGGTCGTGAAACAGGTATAAACTGGGGTGGTTTAGCTCTTAACAAGCAATTAAACTTTAATTTTGGTATATTTGATGTTGACTCTTATTCAGGAAAAAAATGGTCTCCAATGTATGCAGCAAGAGTTGCATGGTCTTTTGGAGACCCAGAACACAAAAAATATAAAATGGGATACACCCAAACTTACTATGGTAAAAGAAATGGCGTAACTGTAGGGTTAAACTATACATATCAAGGTGAAACAGATTACTTTAAATCCAATACACTTTTAGGATTTGATATTCTTGCAAACTTTGGTCCAATAGATTTTAATGCAGAATATGATATCTTAAATAGAACTGACTTTAATACTAACGGAGATGATTACAAAAATACAGTTTGGTCTGCTAAAATTGGATACAACTTTAAATTAAGTAATGGACAGATTATTAGACCTGCTGTAATGTATTCTGAATCAAATGCTGATTCTATATTTGCAACTGGTGTAGTAGACTCTAAAATCCATAGCTCATTAACAAAAGACTACAAAATGTATGAAGTCAGTTTAAACTGGCTTATAAAGAAAGATAAGTTAAAATTAAATATAGCTTACAACTATGAAGAAATAGGTAACGCGGATGGTTCAAATATGGAAGGTAATTCTTACATTGGTGTAGGTTTCCAATTCATCTATTAATGCAAAGCAATATGGGAGGTCTTTTATACCTCCCTTTTTTCTTTTTAGATTTTTGTCCTAGATTTAGGAATATTCTTAAGTTTAGGATAGAAATCTAAAAATTCAGAAGGAGGACACTTATGTTCAAAAATCTATTAGCCTTAGCTGTTATACTATTAACAGTTATAGCAACCTCTTTTGCCTGGGAACCATCAACAAAAGGTTCAGGTAAAGGATTAGTAATTTACAAAGTAGAAATGGATGCAGATGAAGTTGTTCAGGTATTAAAGGCAAACTTAGAAGCTTACCAAATTACACTTGTTGATACAACTAATCCAGTTGCTCCATTATCTAATAATGTAAAAATATTTCCAGACTTTGATAAATTAAATATTACCTTTGTTCAAAACTTTTTAGTTACTAGTATAACTACTCTCTATAAAATATTCACTACAGACCCAAATGCTATAGTTTTATCTCCTTGGGTTATAACTGTTTATCAAAGAGAAGATGATGATTTTACCTATATAGTCAGAACAAAGGCATCTATTTTACTTGATGGAACAAAATATCCAAAAACTAAAAAAGCAGTAGAAGAATTAGAAAACAGAATAGACCAAGCTATCCAAGACTTACTTTAAAACACCTCCCACAAACTGTTTGAAATTTTGGTTGCAAACTTTATCAGAAGTGTTAAAATAAAACATAGAGTGTCTTTTCAGAGACCCCAGCCCCGCTGGGTTAGACTTTGAGGGTAAAAGCTACTATTTGTTATCATTTGACTACCTTCTCAAGGTGTCCCTCTTCTTCTATAACATATCTAAAGCCCCTTCTTGAAAGGGGTAGATTTTTTTATATTAATGTTCAATTTTTATCCAAAAATATTCTTGAAGCAGTTGTTCCTCTTTGACCTTGATATTTTCCTTTATACGGATTTTCTGCAGGTTTAATCATTTTCGCAAAAACAAGCTGACATATTCTCATTTCTGGATAAATTTTTATAGGTCTAGAATTTGCATTATAAAATTCTAAAGTTATATTTCCTTCGAAACCTGCATCTACCCATCCTGCATTTTCTATAAAAAGTCCAAGCCTACCTAAAGATGAACGCCCTTCAACAAATGCAGTTAAGAAATTAGGTAGCTTTACGTATTCTATAGTTGTTGCAAGTATAAATTGTTTAGGTTGAACTACAAAACCTTCTTCTTTTTTCACTTCTATTTTTTGCATTTTATTTAAATAAGATTTGTCTTTTACATCTAAAACCTCTATTTCATCTGGATAAATAAGAAAATCATATCCAAGCCTAAGGTCTACTGATGAAGGTTGAATTTGATAATCTTCAAGGGGATAAATTTCGAGAATTTTTTCTTTTATATACTTTTTTATTGTTTTGTCATTTAATATCAATTTTAACCTCAAATAGATAATTTTTATAAAATTATATCTTAAACAAATCAACAATTACTTTATTTTTACCTGTTTTTTTAGCATAATACATAAGTTGGTCTGCTTGTTCTATAACTTTATCTAATGGAACCCTTTTATTTTCTTTTACTAGAACTGCTCCTATACTAACGGTAAATTTTATTTCTATATTGTCATTAATCTTTAAGGATATTTCTTCTATTTTTTTTCTTATTTTCTCTAAAATATCAAACAAATCTGATAAGCTTTTTATAGAAGGTAATATTAAAACAAATTCTTCACCTCCGTATCTAAAAATATAATCAGAACCTCTAAGTTCTTCTTTTAAAATTTTAGCTAAAGTTTTTAAAACTTCATCTCCTATCAAGTGTCCATATTTATCGTTTATTTTCTTAAAATTATCTATATCTATAAAGG
>DTZN01000063.1 GCA_012961365.1 Hydrogenothermaceae bacterium | reverse complement strand
GTAATAGTCGGGCTAGTGAGGTGATTTTGAGCAATAAATATTTTATTGGCTATAGTGAGCCACTCAAAATTGCCTCCAAAGAGAAATCATAGGTAATGTTTTTCTATGATTTCTCAGACTATTAAACTCAATAGATGATAAAATATAGATAAGGAAAAAGGAAAGGATACAGTGT
Source organism: Hydrogenothermaceae bacterium (assembly GCA_012961365.1). Lineage (GTDB taxonomy): Bacteria > Aquificota > Aquificia > Aquificales > Hydrogenothermaceae > Hydrogenothermus. Next base: position 5,568 of record DTZN01000063.1, on the reverse strand, counting down.
TTACTATGTGTTGAACCGATACACATAATGTGAAAGCATTAAAATTAGATATCTTAGCAAATATCAAGGGTAGTTTACTTTGGAACATCTTTTAACTTTTGTTCAAATAATTTGTCGGCTCTTATTTTTATAATACTTAGTATGAAATTAATAGCTTCGTTCCATGCTTCGTATTCTACATAGCTTGGGTTTGTTTCTGTCTTTAAAGTTTTAAGGAAAATTTCGGAAAATTCTTTATAATCTTTTGGTTGTATGTTGTATTTATAAAATAAGTTTGCCCTTTTTTGCAGAATTTCTTCGCAGTTTTCAGATGATGTTAAATTTGCAACTAATGTTTTCAAAAGAAGAATTTCTTCTTTAACACTTTCTTGAAAACCTTCTTCATCTACAAGTTTTTTGAAAGTGCTATTATCTTCAGTAAGTTGTGTATAGAACTTTCTTATTATACTTTCTAGCTCATATTCCTTTAGTTTTGATAGGAATGTGTGAACTATATATGAAGTTTCTTGGGATATTCTAAATATTTTCTTCCTTCTAGGCTTGATATAAATGGAACTAAACTTCAAATCTGGTTCTTTTGAAATTGGGTCTATTGCATCAGAGACTAGTATGTTAGTTGGAAAATGATAAGCTATCCCATAACCAAAAGGTGCAAAAATTGTTCCTTTTTTTATATCTCCTAAAACTGCCTTTATGTATATTTTTCCTCTTGGAGACATTACAGTTATATAATCTCCGTCTATTATTCCAAGTTCATATGCATCTTTTTCATTTAATAATAAGAATGGTTCTTCTTCTCCTTTTAAAAGTTCAAAAGATTTTCCTGTTCTTGTCATTGTGTGCCATTGTTTTTTAGTTCTACCTGTGGTTAGTATAAAACTGAATGGATATTCTGCTTTATCTGCTGGTGGTTGGTATTTTGCAGGATTAAATTGTGCCCTACCTGATTGGGTTGGAAATACTTTGTCTTTATATAACCATTTCCCTCCCCATTTTTTTGGTAAATCTTCATATTTAAAATCTGAAATATCGCAAAGTCTTCCTTTTGTTGTTTGTTTATATTCATCAAAAATTTGCCTTGAGTTTTCATAGCTAAAAGATTTTTCCCAACCTAACTTTTTAGCAACTTCGCAAAAAATTTCCCAATCGTGTTTACATTGTGAAGGTGGCTGTTTAAATGGTTTATTATGGGTTATGGTTCTGTCAGAACCTGTCATTACTCCTTCTTTTTCTCCCCATTGAGTAGCAGGTAAAACTAAATTTGCGAAATCTACTGTATCTGTCATATATGCATCTTGCACAACAACGAATGTATTTTCTAGAGCTTTCCAAAATTTATTTAAATTTGGCATTGTTACTGCAGGATTTGTGCATACAATCCATAAAAAGTTTATTTCTCTGTTAAGCATTTTATCTATAGCTTCTATATATGCTTCCCCAGGTTTGGGATTTATGCTTCCTTCTGGTATATCCCAGAACTTCTCTATAAATTTTCTATCTTCCTCATTCCTAACATCTCTGTATCCCGGTAAACCATTTACTAAATAACCAACTTCTCTTCCTCCCATTGCATTAGGTTGTCCTGTTAATGAAAATGGGCAACCTTTTTCATTTATTCTTCCAGTTGCAAGATGGAGATTTATAAGAGCTAAATTTTTATTAGTTCCATTAACAGATTGGTTTAATCCCATTGTCCAGAAAGATATAACTTTTTTCCTTAGTCCAAATATTTCTGCAAGTTTATATATATATCTTTCATCTATTTCACAAATTTGAGATGCTTTTTCTGGTGTATATTTTTGTGCTTCTTTTATTGCATTGAGGAAATTATCTGTATGATTTATAACAAATTCATAATCTATCCATTTATATTTTGCTAGTAATGCTAAAACACTGTTAAATAATACTGTATCTGTTCCAGGTTTTATTGGTATCCATAAATCTGCCTTTTTTGCAGTTTCTGTAAAAACTGGGTCTATTACAACAATAATTGTATCTGGATTTTCTCTTTTTCTTTTTAATACCCTTTTAAATAAAACAGGATGTGCCCATGCGGCATTTGAGCCTGCAAATATAAATGCATCAGCGTCATCTATATCTTCATAACTTCCAGGAGGACCATCTGAACCAAAAGCAAGTTTATAAGCCATAACTGCAGATGCCATACACAATCTAGAATTAGCATCTATATTGTTTGTTTTTACAAAACCTTTTACAAATTTGTTAATTACATAACTGTCTTCTGTTGTAAGCTGCCCTGATATATAAAAGTAGTTTTCATCTGGTTTATTTTTCGATAATTTTTCGGCAATTATATTTATAGCTTCTTCCCAAGAAATTTCTTTAAATTCTTCATTTTTGTTTTCTCTGTAAAGTGGAGAAGGAACCCTTCCTATATCCATCACTTTAGGAAGTGGAATAGGTTTGAGACATAAATCTCCTTTTGTTGCAGGGTGAGTTTTATCTCCTTTTATCTTAAATCTACCTTTTTTATCTTTTGTTATTTCAAGTCCACAGCCTACACCACAGTATGGGCACTGGGCTGTAATATTTTTCATATTTGATATACCTCCATAATTTCAAATTTTATAATTTCTATTTGCGCAAAATTTATACCAAATTAATACTTAAAATCTAACTGTGCCCAAAATTTGTTTACATCATTTTGACCTCTTAAATTTTCTTCAGTGAAATATCCATTATCCCCGTTGTAAAATGCACTTTTGAGTAAAAGAGATAATCTTTTTGTTAAATTTTTTGTGTATAGCAAATCAATTTCTGTTCCTATATTATTTCCAGTTGGCTGAGATTTATAAGATTTAAATATTAAGTAGCTTACTAGAAATTTTCCATATTTCGCATTTTCATATCCAATATTTAGCTTATATTCTCTTAAACCATAATCAAAACCATTTGCCCCTCCTAGTAAAAGGACATCTGACCACCCATCAAATGCATGTAATGTTGCAAGAGGAGTAGAAAAACCTTTGTCTTTACCGTTTCTATCTCCAAATTGTGTATATTCTAAGCCTATTGTCCATTTTCTGATGTTTGTATTTACTCCAAATCTGTAATAGTTAGTATCTATATCTGGTTTTGTTTCTACATTATCAATTTTATAAGGGTCTGTTTGCTTAGCATATTCTAATATGTAATTTGCATTCAAATAGCTAAATTTATATTCTCCAGATAGCTTTATACCATATGTATTGTTAATATCTGTTATTAAATAAGAGAAAAATTTAATTTTTAATAAATTGTTTGTCTTATAATTCACGTCAACTATTAAAGGCCATTTACCAAATTCCCAATATCTGTTAAGTCCATCTACGATACCTTTTCTTTCATATATACCAGCTACAAGTAAATCTAGATTTTTCACTGTATTATCTGAAATAGCAATAACACCAAAAGATTGGGGCATTTGCCTCCAATCAACATTACCTATAAATCTATGGTCATCTATATTTACAAATTTTCTTCCTATAAAGAAATTAGTTTTGTTAAGTTTATATTTAATATAAATTTGAGTAAATCTTGTATTCACAGGGTCAGGAACCTGTTCATATTTAGTATCTTCTGGAGAGTAGTTATCTATAGTTGCAAAAACTCCATTTGTTTCTAGATATGTTTCTAGATTTTTTATATGGAATAAATCTTTTAGATTTAAACCAATATATATTCTTGTTGTTAGTGCATTTGCAGATTTTAAGTTATTGTTTTTTACATCTACATGCTCATATCTTGGACGAATTTCAAGTTTTGGTTGAAATTTATTAAATAAAATATTTTCTTCTTTTGTAGAAGCCGAATTTGAGTTGTTTACTATAATTAAAGAGCAAAAAGTTGATAAACCTATCAATAATTTCTTTTTCATTACTCCTTTCTACCTCCTAATTTATTTATATTTTTTCCGTAAGTTTTCCATAGGATTATAGAAATTAATATTGCAATTATTGCTAAAATTATGTAAACAATAAAACCTTTAGAATATCCAACTACTCCATAATTTTGAACAAAAATTCCAAGTATTGGAGGCACAACAAAACCACCAAAAGCTCCAAGTCCACCTACCCATCCAGCTGCTCCACCTGTTGCATGAGGAACATACTTAGGAACTAATTTAAATACTGCTCCATTTGCTATCCCCATTCCTGTTCCCATTAAAATTTCCCCTATAAGGGAAAACATAAAATTATGGTTTACAGCAATTACAATTACAATTGCTCCAATTAAAGTTAAAGTATAAGCAATTATTGCTACCAATTCTCCACCAACTTTATCAGAGAGCCAACCTCCAAATATTCTCACTACAGATGCAAGAAGTGAAAATCCAAGAGCCATTAAAAGCCCTGCATGTCTAAGTTCTATGTTATAACTTTGAACCCAAAAAACTATAAACCAACCTGTTAGTGCTAAAAATCCTCCAAATGATACAAAATATAGAGCAACCAATGCCCATGTTTGTATATGCTTAGCAGAGTTTTTTAATGAGCTAATTAGTCCTCCTGTTGGTATAAGTTCTTGTCCTAGTTGTTTTGCAAGTTCTACAGCTTTATCATGGGGAACTCCTGCTTTTACAAGTTGAAAATATGGTGCATCTTTAGCAAGTAAAATGTAGATTACTGTTCCAACAAGTAAAAAGCCAAACCAAGCTATATAAGACCAAGTTAGACCTATAGCCTTTAATGCAAAAGGTAAAATCATTCCAAATAGCCCCGGAGCTAAGTTTCCTACTCCAGCATAAATTCCAAGGGCAGAACCTTGCTTTTTCTCAGGAAACCAGTAAGCAGTTTGTGCTATCCCAACAGAGAAAGTTGCAATTCCACAACCACTTAAAAACCCAAAAAACAGTATAAGCCAATACATCCAAGGCTCTAAATTTGGATAGTAAAGATATAAAAGCATAGAAAGTCCACCCATTCCTATTACTGCAAGGATTAAAAGAGTAGCTAGTGGAATTTTTCCTCCAACTTTATCAACCCATGCAGCAAAAGGAATACGAAGAAGAGAACCTGTTAAGTTTGGTGCAGCAACAAGTAATCCCATTAAAAACCCTGAAAGTCCTAAAATCTCCTTTAGATTTTTAGCCACTGGTCCATAAAGGGAAACTGCAGCAAAACCAATAAAAAATCCAAAAGCTGCCATTATAAGCCCTATCTGTGGGCTTCCTGTAATTTCAATAACCTTTCCTTCATACTCAGTTTTTTTGTGCATCTTAACTCTCCATATAATTTTTATTTATAGACACTTTTTTTCTACTATTAAATAGGTTTTATATATCCTCTATATCACTTTCAACTTCTGTAAATACTTTAAATCTTTTCTCTGGTTTGTTATGTATCATTTTTAAGATGATTTTATCTAAAGACTTTGGTATATCTGGATTAATATTTGAAGGCTTTTCAGGTAAAGGTTCATCGTATATTTCTAAAATATTTGGTCTTGGATATGGGCTTTTACCTGTTGTTTTTTTGTAAAGTTGATATCCAAAGGCAAATATTTCTTCTTCTTCTGATTTATTACCTAGTAAGTAATCTGTAATTTCAAGCCTGAAATTTGGGTAAT